>NZ_JAEHBN010000019.1:0-84414 GCF_016483605.1 Bacillus cereus group sp. N11 | reverse complement strand
ATTATGTTTGGTGGTTGATTGTTATCCATAATTGGCATTATGTTTGGTGGTTGATTGTTATCCAACATTGGCATTATGTTTGGTGGTTGATTGTTATCCAACATTGGCATTATATTTGGTACTTGAATATTTGGCGGTATGACTTGTGGGATAACTACATTTTCTTTCGATACATTTGGTGATACTATGCTTCCTACATTTTCTTTCTTTACTTGCGGTGACACTATATTCCCTACATTTTCTTTCTTTACTTGCGGTGACACTATATTCCCTACATTTTCTTTCTTCACTTGCGGCGATACTATATTCCCTACATTTTCTTTCTTCACTTGCGGCGATACTATGTTTCCTACATTTTCTTTCTTTACTTGCGGTGATACTATATTATCCTTTTTCGTTTGCGGAGAAATGACGTTGTTAGGTTTCATTTTCGTAATTTGCGGAGCAATTAACTCGCTTCCTTTTTTAATTACATCTGAAATTTTATATTCTTTTTTCGTTTTTATTGGCGGTTGCGGCGGCTGTGGTAATACATTTATCGAAAACTTCGTATTTTCTTTTTCCGCCGGTTTTTGTTTTTCTATAACAGGTGGCTTTTGAATAACAGACGGTTTTTCAGCTGGTTTTTCTTTTTGAATTGGCTGTTCTTTTTGCACTTCTTTTTGTGGTTTCACCTGTACTTCTTTTTGCGGCTTCACTTGCATTTCCTTTTGTGGTTTTACTTGCACTTCTTTTTGTGGTTTTATCTGTACTTCTTTTTGCGGTTTTACTTGCACTTCTTTTTGTGTTTGTTGCATAGCGGGCTGCTGGGTAATTGGTGCCGATTGATACGTAACTTCTTCCTCATCTTCTATTCCAAGCGGCGTTGGTGTTGCTGCAAATTCTTTTTGTTGCACTTCTTTTACGTATTGCTTTGGAGGTGCTGATCCTGCTCCAGCTTGCTGTTTCACGTGGACGCCGTTTGATGGTACTTTAATTTTCATACCTGGCATGATTAAATCTGGATTACTAAGCTGTGTATTTGTTTTTTTCAGCGTGTCAAAATCCACTCCGTACTTTTTCGCAATTTTCCAAAGGGTATCCCCTTTTTGCACGATATGAATTTTCAAATTTTCCCCCTCCTGTATAACTTATCTATAAGTAACAAATCTCATGAAGTAACCCTTTCTAAATAACATTAACTTCTTTTCACTTTTATCACTTCTTCTATTTTCAATATAGTTGGAAGTGGAATAGGCATAAAAACCACAATGATTTCTTCAAAACAATGTATGCCCATTTCGCTCTCGTTATGATTATATGTATGAAAAAAAGCAACGGTATTCCCGTTGCTTTAAACACGCTCTAACATACGATTTAATGCGAGAACTGCTTCTTTCGTTACTTGTTTGTCTACGCTAATAACGTTAATCTCTTCTCCGCCTTCTATCGTTTCAAGCACCCATAGTAAGTGAGGGAGGTCAATTCGATTCATCGTTAAGCACGGACACATAAATGGATTAAGTGAAACAATTTCTTTATCTGGATGTTGCTGAATAATTCGGTTCACTAAATTCATTTCTGTACCAATTGCCCATTTACTTCCAACTGGAGCTGATTCAATCATATCAATAATGTATTTTGTTGAACCTGCATAGTCGGAAGCGGCTACAACTTCATAGCAACATTCTGGATGTACAATAATATTCATATCCGGATGATTTTCCCGCACACTTTCAATATTTTTCACTGTAAAGTTTTGATGAACTGAACAATGTCCTTTCCATAAAATCACTTGGATTTCTTCTATGTTTCCATCGTATTCTAATGAATCTGTATGTGGATCCCATACCGCCATTTTATCTAAAGGGATACCTAAATCGTACGCTGTATTTCTTCCTAAATGTTGGTCTGGTAAAAAGACAAGACGCTCTTTTTGTGTAAACGCCCAAGAAACCATTTGTTTTGCATTTGAAGAAGTTACTGTCGCTCCACCATTACGACCGCAAAATGCTTTAATTGCAGCTGTAGAATTTACATACGTTAACGGAATCATCGTATCTCCAAATAACTTCGTGAGCTCTTTCCACGCTCTTTCTGTTTGTTCAATATCTGCCATGTCCGCCATTGAACAACCTGCGCGCATATCTGGTAAGATGACAACTTGTTCATCTGTCGTTAACATATCTGCTGTTTCTGCCATAAAGTGCACACCACAAAACACAATGTATTTTGCTTCTTTATTACTCGCTGCAACTTGCGCAAGCTGAAGTGAGTCCCCTGCTGCATCAGAAAATTGTACAACTTCATCCTTTTGATAATGATGCCCTGGAATAAATAACGTTTTCCCCATTTTTTCTTTAATTTCACGAACACGCTTTTCCATATTTTCCGTTGACATTGTGTAATAACGCTCTGGTAACATCGTTTCAATTGGCTGTACTTTTTCTAAAATACTCATATACCTTTCTCCCCCTCTAAGCCACTTTCCTTACGCTTCAATATTGAAACTAATATCAAGTGCTTTCACTGAATGTGTTAACAATCCAAGTGAAATATAATCTACCCCTGTTTTTCCATATTTCGATAAATCTTCAACTGTAATGCCACCTGACGCTTCCGTAACAATGGCGCTTGGCACAATCTTTGAAAACTCTCGAATTTCATCTGGCGTACGGTTATCAAACATAATAATATCCGCACCGGCTGCTACCGCCTCTCTCACTTGCTCCTCCGTTTCTGTTTCCACTTCTACTTTCACCATATGTCCTAATTTTTCTTTCACCGATGTAACAGCTTTTGTAATAGAACCAGCAAACGCAATATGATTGTCTTTAATCATGACACCGTCATATAAACCGAAGCGGTGGTTAAATCCACCTCCGCACACGACTGCATATTTATCAAACATACGTAGCCCAGGCATCGTTTTTCGCGTATCACAAATGCGAGTATGACTACTATCTAACGCAAGAACCGCTTTACGTGTCATCGTGGCTATCCCACTCATACGCTGAATAACGTTTAATATAACGCGCTCTGCTGTTAATAACGAGGCAATTGGACCTTGCACAGTTGCAATGATTTCGCCTTTTTCTACAAGATCTCCATCTTTTTTATGAAGCTCAACTTCAATTCTCTCATCAATTAATGTAAATCCTACCTCAATTACGAAACGTCCTACAAAGACCCCTGTATCTTTCGCAAGAAACGTTCCTTTCGAAAGCAAGTTATCTGGAAAAATAAGCTGAGATGTTACATCTCTTTCTCCTATATCTTCTAGAAAAAATCGATTTAATGCTTCTTTCACTTTTATCGTGTTCATAAAACCCCTCTTCCCCTCATCACACAAGTTGTAGTTTTCTTTTCACTCGAACGATCTCTTTCTTTACTTTATTTCTATCTGGATAGTCACTTCTGTAATGACCACCTATACTCTCTTCTCTTTGCAGAGCCGATACAACTATAAGCTCACAAACTGTTAACATATTAATAAGTGTTATCTCTTCATTTGTAAGAACATTATGTTGCAATATCATATTTTGAACACCGTACTTACTAAGCCATCTCTTCGCATAAGATAAACTTTGCTCTGTTCGCACAATTCCAACATAGTTCATCATGCATTCTTGTATCTCTTCTTTCGCCGGCAAATGCTTCAGAACAATAAATTCGTCTTCCTTCTCTGTTAGACCCTTCATTCTTTCTTTTGCAGTTCTAGATAAAATATGTTGTCCGATTCTTTTCCCAAACACAAGACCTTCTAATAATGAGTTACTCGCTAACCTATTTGCGCCGTGAACTCCATTACAAGCTACTTCACCAACTGCGTATAAGTTAGAAATAGATGTTTCTCCATCACAGTTCGTTTTCACACCGCCCATATGAAAATGAGCACCTGGCACGACTGGAATACGTTTTTTATTTATATCGACACCATTCGTTTTACATATTGATGACACGGTCGGAAAACGTTGTTCAAAGTTTTGAATCATTTCGATGTTTAAGTACACTTTTTCACCCGCAAGTAACTGTTCATGAATAGCCCTAGCCACTACATCACGCGGGGCTAGATCCTGTTCAGGATGTATCTCCATCATAAAACGCTGTCCTTTTCCATTTATAAGGACAGCTCCTTCACCACGAACAGCTTCAGAAACGAGGCCACAACATCGCCCGCCCGCGTATAACATCGTCGGATGAAATTGTATAAACTCTAAATCTACAAGTTCCCCACCTGCGCGGTACACCATTGCAAGTCCATCGCCTGTAATCGTCTCGTCATTAGAGGTGAAAGCGTATAAACCACCAATTCCTCCTGTTGCTAGCACCGTATAATCTGCATCGTAACGCTTCAGTTCCCCTTCATTATTTCGCGTTAAAACTCCAACACATTTATCTTTTTCTATAATAAAATCGAGCACCATTTCCTGTTCCACTACTGTAACGTACGGAGCTACTTCTTGAATGAGATGCTCTAATAAATTCTTTCCTGTTGCATCTCCGCCCGCATGTAAAATACGACGTTTTCGGTGTGCCCCTTCTTTTCCAAGATGAGGACCTGATTCGTCTCCATCAAATTTCATTCCATTTGCAATGATAGTGCGTATTTCTTTCGGCCCCTCATCAACTAAATAACGGACCGCTTCTTCATTGTTATAATGACATCCTGCCACCAATGTATCTTCAAAATGACCATTTGGATTGTCATATGTAGCAACAGCTGCTGCAATTCCACCTTGGGCTAAATGTGTATTATTATTACGTTCTGTCTTCTTTGTGATAATAATCACATTCTTTTCGTGACAAATCTCTTTTGCAACACGAAGTGCCGCAACACCACTTCCAATAATTAAGACATCTGCACTTGTCATAATTGTTGCCTCCTACTTTACACTTTCCAACTGTCTTGACACCTATATTTACATAGTTTTAAAATAATGACAAGAGTTTTTTTAAATTCTTATTTTCACTACCATTTAAAACTACAAGGAATGTAACTCTTACTAGAGAGAGGAACCTACATGATGATATATCTTGACTATGCAGCTACTACACCTATGAGCGTGGAAGCATTACAAACATATACGAAAGCTGCAATACAATACTTTGGAAATGAACAAAGTTTACATGATATTGGAGGAACAGCCTCTTCTTTATTACAATTGTGCAGAAAAACATTTGCAGAAATGATTGGAGGAAGAGAACAAGGAGTATTTTTTACAAGTGGCGGTTCAGAATCTAACTATCTTGCGATTCAATCACTTTTAAATGCTAGAAGTGAGAAACATATTATTACTACACCTATGGAACATGCATCCATTCGAAGTTATTTTCAATCCTTACAATCAGAAGGGTATACAATTACTGAAATTCCTGTTGATAAAGGCGGGCTCATTCATTTAGATGATTTAGAAGCAGCTATTACAGAAAATACCGTTCTAGCAAGCATACAGCACGGAAACTCTGAAATTGGAACCGTTCAAAACATCGCAGAAATCGGGGCACTTTTAAAAAAATATAACGTTTTATTTCATTCAGATTGTGTGCAAACATTTGGTAAACTTCCTATCAATGTTTTTGAGATGGGAATTGATAGTCTTTCTGTTTCAGCACACAAAATATACGGTCCAAAAGGTGTCGGCGCTTGCTATATAAATCCGCAAGTTCGCTGGGCACAAATATTCCCGGGAACTTCTCACGAAAAAGGATTTCGCCCAGGCACAGTGAACGTTCCTGGCATCGCATCTTTTTTAACAGCTGCTGAAAATATATTGAAAAATCAACAGGTAGAAAGTTTACGTTTTAAAGAGTTACGATCCTACTTTTTAGAGGAATTACAAACACTTCCGCTAGAAATTGAAGTAGAAGGTCATTCTACTTCTTGTTTACCACATATTATTGGGGTTACAATAAAAGGAATAGAAGGTCAATATACAATGCTAGAATGCAACCGCCGCGGTATTGCCATCTCGACCGGAAGTGCTTGCCAAGTTGGTAAACAAGAACCTTCGAAAACAATGCTTGCAATTGGAAGAACGTATGAAGAGGCTAAACAATATGTCCGCTTCTCTTTCGGACAACAAACAACGAAAGAACAAATTGATACTACTATTCATGCACTACACACAATTGGAAATCAATTTTATAGAGGTGTTAAATCATAATGAAACAAAATGAACAAAAAAAGATTTTAGGTGAAGAAAGACGACAACTTATCCTTCAGTGGCTGCTTGCTGCAAATGAACCGTTATCTGGAAACGAACTATCTAAGAAGACAAACGTAAGTAGACAAGTTATTGTGCAAGATATCTCCTTACTAAAAGCAAGAAACGAGCCAATTATTGCAACTGCTCAAGGCTATTTATATTTAAAACCTCAGGAGAAGCAACAGGCTTTTGAACGCGTGATTGTATGCCAACATAAACCAGCAGAAGTACGTCAAGAACTTACAATGCTTGTTGATCATGGCGTTACGATTAAGGACGTAAAAGTTGAGCACCCTGTATACGGCGACTTAACAGCATCAATTATGGTAAGTAATCGATTTGATGTAGAGCAATATTTACAAAAAATCGAAAATACAAATGCTTCCTATCTTTCGCAACTTACAGATGGTATTCACTTACATACAATTGAAGCAGATTCTAAAGAAAAATTAGACGCTGCTTGCGAGGCTTTAGATAAAGCAGGATTTCTCGTTTATTAATGTAAAGCACAGAGTTTTTATAATTCTCTGTGCTTTTTTAATGCTATAATATTGTAATCAATCGTAAAGGAGATCGAATATGGGAATTGAACTCGTTCACTTTAGTACTGGTAAACCGAAACAAATGAAATATGGCGAAGATAAAGAAATGATAACAGGTATATGTAAAGATCCTACAGAAGAGGCCTTTCTCTCAAAAGACGGATTTCGTGGTGATGACGTAGCGGATTTAAAACATCACGGCGGTCCTGATCGCGCTGTTTGTGTGTACCCACACGAGCATTACGCACTATGGGAAGAGGAATTTCAAACTACGCTTCCAGCTTCCACATTTGGCGAAAACATTACCGTAACAAATATGTTAGAGCGTGATGTTTGCATCGGAGATACATATCAACTTGGTGAAGCAATCATTCAAGTGACACAAGCAAGAGTACCTTGTAGCACTATTTCAAAACGCCTCGGTATTCCTGGCATACTGCCGCGCATTGTAGCAACTGGATTTACTGGCTACCTATGCCGCGTTCTTCAAGAAGGTACTGTACGTAAAGATTCTAAAATCACATTGCTAAAACGTCCATCAAACAATGTATCTGTTTTGTTTTCTAACGAAATTTATTTTCATAATAGAAAAGATAAAGATGGCATTGAAAAGATTCTTGCTGTTCCTGAACTAGCCAATATTTGGCGTGGTCAGTTAGAGGATCGTCTTGCTAAGTTAAAGTAAAGAATCCCACCTATAAATGGTGGGATTTTATTTATCTATCAGACGGTATATTATCGACTGAAATTATATCGATTTAACTACAAAATACGACAAATACTCTCCCTTACCCTTTACAACCAATAAGAAGAATAGCTCCCCAGCACAGTAACAGAAAAACCGAGCGCTTCAAGTTCCATCGTTACGCCTGGCAATAATACGTCATCGTATGCTTTATCGACATCGATTAAGAAAAAGTAATTTCCGAGTCCTGTTTTCATCGGGCGTGATTCGATTTTTGATAAATTTAATTTTCTCCATGCAAAAGCTGATAACACTTGATATAGTGCCCCTGCATAATCTGCAGGTAACGTTATCATAAGCGTCGTTTTCTCCCCGCGGTTTTCTCCGTTATTTGAGAGTATTGCTTTCTTTTTCTTATGGAGCACTAGGAAGCGTGTATGATTGTTTTTATGCGTATGAATGTCACGTCTTACAATTGTTAATCCGTATTTTTCTGCGGCTGCTTCATTTGCAATGGCAGCGATTTTTTCTTCAGGATGTTCTTTCACATATTGTGCAGCAGCACTTGTTGATGTCATGTCTCGAACAGTTACCCCTTTTAATTCTTCATTTAAAAATTTATGACATTGTGCGATAGCATGTGGATGAGAATGCACTGCATATACTTCTTCCCACACTTCTGCATACTGCGGATGTACGAGTAAATGTTGCTGAATTGGCACTGTAATTTCTCCTACAATAGAAAGTGGTTGCTCATGCACGAGGTAATCGACCGTTATATTTACTGAACCTTCTATTGCGTTTTCTAACGGTACGACTGCGAAATCTACACTTTCATTTGCGGCTGCATCTATACAATCCGGAATCGTTCGATACGGTACATGCTCTGCTTCCGGAAAAAAACGACTCACCGCCATATTTGTAAATGTTGCTTCTGGTCCTAAATATCCTACTCGAATCATCGTCTTTTCCCCTCTTTTTCGTTTTCTTACTGTTATACCATACTTTTTTATATTCTTCTATGTAAATTTCGAATATTAAAAAAAGACTAGCATTCGCTAGTCTAAATGTTTCTTATATTCTCTTTGAGCGAAGAAGAAATAAACGATGCATGCAGCGATATAATACAGAATAAACAAGCCTACTTTTCTTAATGAACCGTCCATAAAAATCGTATTATGAAATGTATATAACGCAACTGCACTATGCATACTTCCTACTATAATAGGTGCAAAAAATAACATACATAATTGCCAACGAGAAACCTTCCACACTTCTTCCTTCGTCATTCCAAGTTTAGAAAGTGCCCCGTACTGTTTTCGATCCGATGCAATATTATGAAACCATTTAAAATATACGATGCTACATGAAGTAAGGAAGAATAATATACTAATAAATGAGCCTACAAATAGAGTAACATTGCCAAACTCTTTCATATTCACATATAGCTCCATATTACTTCGAAATGCATCATTTGTATCTTTGTTCATATGTTTCCGTAAATCAGCGTTTAATTCCTTCGTATTTTCGATATTCGGTAATGTGTAGCCTCTATATATCAATTTTTCAGATTCAGGAACCTGATTTGCTATACTAGCAAAATCTTCATCATTCATGACAAAAAATAGACCATTAATGTACGAAGGATGATGGTTAAATTGCACCCCTTCTTTCTGACCGTTAAATGCGAATTGATACGTTTGTTTCATTACTTGTAATTGGATTCCTTTTTGATTATATACATTCGGATCATTACGTTCATTATAATAAACAAGCGTAACGGTTCCTTTTTTAGGGTGATACGTTTTCTGTTTTTGTTTTCTCGCCTCTTGATTGTATTCACTTTCCTTTATAAGCGACGCTACCTCTGTTTCTCCTTTATTGGACTGAAATGATGCATACACTCCAACAAAACTCATAGATTGAAAATCATTATACCCATATTGGTGTAATAATTGTTCAACCGTCCCCTCCGCAAAGACTTCATGAGAAGAAGTACCTTTTTCTATGTATGAAAATGAGTGTACTCCTCCGCCCCGCCACATATCTTGCATACCGGAAAAATATAAGAACACCGTACCTGTTGCCGTAACTACAAACGTCGTTGCCATAGACATCAGAAAGAAAAAGCGTCCATTTTCCTTCATTCGATGTGACAATTGGTTTACTATAAATAAATACGGATATGTATACATAATCTTTTTATTTCGTTTTATCACTTCTAACAATTGGCTAACACCATGTGTAAAAGAAAAATACGTTCCGAAAAAGACAAGTATAGACACAGGGAAAAAGTATAATGCTATCGTTGGCATCGTCGTTTGTAACGCTAACGCATATCCTATACCTAAACAAATAAAGCCAAATATACAAAGCCACATTGATGTTTTCTTCTCTTTTTTATCTGCTCGAAATTCTTTCAATAACCGAATGATTTTTATATTCCATATACGTAAAGCACTTATAAAAGATAAGACAATAAAAACGACCATATATGTAACAAACGTTCCCCCAATTGCTCTCACGTCAAATATGACAGGGAGTTCTTTCGGAAGCCCCAATAACATACTAAACACCATGAAGAAGAGCTTTAAAAAAATCATGCCAAGCCCAATACCGAAAATATTAGCAAATACCCCGATCAATATTTGCTCGGTCATAATCACTCCAATTACGTTAGACTTCGTTGCTCCCATTAACATATATAACCCTAATTCTTTCTTACGTGCCTCTATGAAAATAGAAGTAGAGTACAAAATAAATATAACGAAAAAAGAAATGATTATAACATTACATATAATAAGTCCCCAGCGTACGTTTTGATACCACATCGTCTCCTGCATATACGGATGCACAATAACCGACATATATGCAAAAGACGCAAATATCGCAAAACAACTACTTAAGAAAAATACTTTATAATTACGCCAATTTCCTTTTATATTTTGCAGCGCTAGTTGCCGAATGTTCATCTATCGTCCCCCTGTAACTTACTACATAGGCAAAAAGCTAGAGGTTTCCCTAGCTTTTTACGTGTTTTAAATATCCTCTTTGCGCGATCATAAAGTAAATTGCAGAAGCTACAATGTATGCCCCAATTACAATCGCACCTGATTTCCATAAATCAATATAAAGCATTTTTCCTAACGTATGAAGAGCAAACCCGCTATGAATAGAACCGATTAAAATCGGGATAAAGAAGATAACGCCCATTTGTCGAATTGCAATTTTACGAATTTCTTTATCTGTCATACCAATTCTCTTTAACGATTTAAATTGAATACGATCTTGTTCTTTATCGTTAAACCATTTAAAGTATGTCATACTACAAGCGAAGAAGAAGAACAGTACAGCTACAAAGAAGCCTATGAACATTGTAATTGCTCCTTGCTCCTTTATCGCTTTATACGTAAGGATGGAATTGTGGAAATTCTGTTGTTGTTCTTGCACAATTTCTTTCTTTAAGTCTAGTACAAGATTTTCTGTTTCTTTCCAATCTTCAATGTAATATCCATAATATTTCGTCTTTTCTTCATCTGCTGTGAGCTGTGAATATTTTACAAATTCCTCATCATTCACAATTAAATAACTATCATCATTAAAAACAGACTTTGATACTGGATCATTTAGCTTAATATACTGTTTTTGTCCGTTCAATGTAAATTCAAATGGCTTCGTAAGATCCGGCTTGACAATATCATTCATCATATCAATTACAACCATCGTTGCACTTCCCGGCTTATTTTGCACTTCTGGCACGTTCTGTTTACGCGCTTCTTTATTATATTCCTTTTCAGATATAATCCCTAATGGCATCTCATGTTCACCGTTAAACATCGTTACCTTTTGAGTTGCAGGAAGTTTTACATACGTTACTTCTCGCGCTTCTTCAAATCCGTGTTTTTTTATTAATTCTTTTGTTTTTCCTTCTTTTATAACATTATGCGTATTGATTCCCTTTTCCTCATACGAAATAGCATGCGGGGTACTAGTTACTGTCTTATAACTCATATCTTCAAAGAATACGTACAGTGTACCGACTGCTGAAGATACAACCGCCGTAATGATAGAAATTACAAATAAAAAACGAGCATTATCTTTCATTTTATAAATAAGATTGCTAAGTACGAACATATTTGGATATGTATAAAAAGATTTTTTTCGTTTTTGCAACGCCTTTAATACGACTGTACTACCTTGTGTAAACAGCAAATAAGTTCCGCCTATCGTCAGCCCTACAATCGGTAAAAACAGCATGATAAAATTCATAAATGTCACTTGGAAGCTAAGCACATATGCGGCAATAATACATCCTATTCCTGCTACACATAACGATGTAAATGCAAAAGGTTCTACTTTTTGTTTTCTTGCTTCTCTTAATAAATCAATAATTTGCAAGCGTCCTACTGTCCAAACGCTAAACAATGATAGAATTAAAAATAGAATAAAGTATACACCCGCTGTAATCAAGACCGCTTTACTATTCCATACGAGTGGAAGTGTTTTATCTATTTTCAATATTACGCTTAATGCTTGGAAGAATAATTTTGAACAAAGCATACCAAGTCCAATACCTACTACAATTGCAATACTACCTAACATAAGCTGTTCTAATATAATCATTCGGCCAAGTTGAGATTTCGTTCCGCCTATTAATGTTAATAGACCAAACTCTTTTTTTCTTGCTCGTAAAAATGTTGAATTTGCATATAAAATAAAGAGCGCTGAGAAGATGACTACAATATAATTCATCGATTCTAACCCTTTTGAAATCATCGTCTTCATACTAATATTACCGCTTACGACATCTGGATGATAAATGAAGGAAGCATACATGAAAAATACGACAATCGATAAACAACTGCTAATAAGAAACGCTTTATAATTACGCCAATTTCCTTTTACGTTATTAAGCGCGAGCTGGCGAAAGTTCATGATATTCTCCTCCTAGCATCGCAAGTACGTCCAAAATTTCTTGGAAAAAGGCTTGTTTCGTTCTTCCCTTATGTATTTCTGAGAAAATCTCTCCATCACGTATGAAAAGAATACGTTCGCAATAACTCGCCGCTACTGGATCATGCGTTACCATTGCAATTGTTACTTTCTTTTGTTCATGCAAATCTTGCAACGCGCTCATTAATGATTTTGCCGACTTAGAATCTAAGTTTCCAGTTGGCTCATCCGCTAAAATTAACGTCGGTTCATGAATAATCGCTCTCGCAGCTGCTGCACGTTGTTGTTGTCCGCCTGATACTTCATATACTTTTTTATTTAATATTTCTTCGATGTTTAAAAACTTCGCAATTTCCAGTACTTTCGCATCGATTTCATTTACAGATTTTTTCGCCATTACAAGCGGTAAAATAATGTTTTCTTTAATCGATAACGTATCAAGTAAGTTAAAATCTTGGAAAATGAATCCTAAATGTGTACGACGAAACTCTGCTAATTTTGCAGCACGCATTTGATTAATTTCTTCGCCATTTACAAGCACATGACCTGAAGTTTGCTTATCAATTGTTGCTAATAAATTTAAAAGCGTTGTTTTTCCACTTCCTGAAGGACCCATAATCCCTACAAATTCGCCTTCTTCTATTTTAAAATTTATATCATTTAAAGCAGTCGTCGCTACTGAACCTTTTGATTGATACACCTTCGTTAATCCTTTTACTTCAAGAACACTCATTTCTAATCCCCCTATGTGTTTTCTTCTTACATTTACTATAAGAAAAATAAGAAAAAGAAACGAGTGATTTCCCTTACAAAACGTTTTGTTATCTTACAGTTTTGTCATTTTTCTCATTAATGTATGATATTCTTCATCTTTTGCAAATTGGAACGTAAATGTTGTCCCTTCCCCTTCAGCCGATTGCACATAAATACCGTGATGTAAATTATCACAAATTTCCTTCGTAATATATAAACCCATTCCAGTCGCTTCTCTCGTTTTACGGCCATTTATCCCCGTAAAGAACGGATCAAATATACGCTTTACATCTTGCTCCGGAATACCGATTCCATTGTCTTTAATATGTAATAACACCTTTTGATCTTTCTCTTCAATTTGAAATTGAATTTCCTTTTTCTCTGCTTCTGAAATTCTCGTATACTTAATTGCATTTACAACAATTTGCCCTATAGCAATACTAAGCCATTTTCTATCAGATGCAACCATACAAGTATCTTCTTCAAACATTACTTTCGGAAATACAGACGATTGAATGAAAGACTTTCGATTTTCATTAATAATACCTCGAATAATATCTATCACATTTACTACTTCTACTTTATAATCTTTCGCAAATTGCTCTAACCTTGCCATATGTAACGCTAAATCTAAACCATTTAGTATACGGTTATTTTCTTCACGAATACTTTCAACTGTTGCTCTCGCTTCACGATGCTCTTTACCAAACTTCTGTAATAGTAACTCAATAACAGATACTGGTGTCTTCATTTGATGAATCCATTGGTTCATAAATATCATTTGCTGTTGCTCTTTCGCATGCTGTTTGTGAACTTCATTCATATATTGCTGTCTTAATAGCGTAAAAGATTCAACGATCATCTCTTGTTCTGTCGTATACGAAGTATCAATAAGTAAAGAATCATGTAATGTATTTCCATCAGCAACATATTTTTCGATTCTCTTTAAAAAAACACTTCTTTTTCGGTAATCGTAAATGAGGTATACAGTAAACACAACTGTCCCTAATAAAAGTCCGTATAACCACGTACTCCAATCAATTGATCTTTTTTCTAAAAGACTTTGCAACTGCAATACGAGTCCAAATAAACAAAGACTTACAACATAAGAAAGAAGTAAAGCAAAGCGGTCTATGAGGTAACTTTTAACCTGCATGCCCTTCACTCCACTCTGTAAGAAGTGCATAACCGTATCCACGTTTCGTTACAATCGCATTTTTAATACCTAGCTCCTCTAGTTTCTTCCTTACGCGCTTTACATTCACAGTCAGTGTATTATCATCAACAAAAGCTACTTCATCCCACAGAGCTTCTAACAATTCTTCACGCGTTACATATTGATTCGCTTGTTTCATTAAACACTCTAATAAGTAAAATTCATTTTTTGTCAGCTCTGTTTGTTGCCCTTGCCACTCAACAACGTGTTGGGACGGGAATAACAAAAGTCCATTCACACCTAAACAATCACTTTCTGCCGCAGAAGCATACTCACCATACCCACGTCGAAGTGCACTTTTCACCTTAGCCATGACAATATCTAAATGGAATGGCTTTGTAATGTAATCATCTCCGCCATTTTCAATTGCCATTACTTGATCCATTTCCCCTGTTCTTGCAGAAACAAAAATAATCGGCGCATTCGATACAGTGCGGATTTGACGACACCAATAGAAACCATCAAAATATGGTAAATTGATATCCAGTAATACGAGATGTGGATTCACTTTTACGAATTCATCTTTTATATGACGTAAATCAATTGCTCTAAATGATTGATAGCCATACCTTTCTAAATGCTCCTCTAATATTCCCGCAATTTTCTCATCGTCTTCTACAATTAATATTTTATACATGTTCTCTTTCTCCCCATAAATATTCTTCTAAAATTACTTCTTTTTCTATTATAAATTGAAAATTTAATTAGTGGGGATTTTTTCCTATCTTCGTAATTTTTAACTAGCAGCCTGATTCACACCTAACTTCTTTGCTTCAGCTGAATTTTGAGGCGGGAATCTTACTACTTGCAAATAGCAGAATAAAAAAAAGACCGCCATACTTTGGCAGTCTTAATCGATAAATTCAAATTCATATTCAAGAATTTTTACAATATCTCCGTCTTTTGCACCACGTGCACGAAGCGCTTCATCAATACCCATTCCGCGCATTTGGCGAGCGAAACGACGTATAGATTCATCACGTGAGAAGTCAGTCATTTTGAATGTCTTCTCGATATCATAACCAGAAATAACAAACGTGCCGTCACTTTCACGTGTAATTTCAAATTTAAGACTTTCAGCATCAAATTTATACATTACACTTGCTTCAGACTCTTCAACAACATCGTACATTGGGAATTCTGGTGTTGTTTCTAGTAAGTTCGCTACTTCAAATAGTAAATCACGAACACCTTGTTTCGTTACAGCTGAGATTGGGAAGATTTTTACTTCGTCTCCCACTTTCTCTTTAAATGCTTGTAAGTTTTCTTCTGCATCCGGCATATCCATTTTGTTTGCTACAACAACTTGTGGACGCTCTGTTAAACGCATATTATATTCTTTTAATTCATTATTAATTGTGACATAATCTTCATATGGCTCACGGCCTTCTAAACCAGACATATCAATAACATGTACAATTACACGTGTACGTTCGATATGACGTAAGAATTGGTGTCCAAGTCCGACGCCAGCATGTGCGCCTTCAATTAGTCCAGGAAGGTCAGCCATAACGAAGCTGCGGTTATCACCAGTTTCAACAACACCAAGATTAGGAACGATTGTTGTAAAGTGATACTCTGCAATTTTCGGACGCGCTGATGATACAACAGATAATAATGTAGATTTACCTACACTTGGGAATCCAACAAGTCCAACGTCTGCTAGCACTTTAAGTTCTAGAATGACATCACGTTCTTGACCTGGTTCTCCGTTCTCAGCGATTTCAGGTGCTGGATTCGTAGCTGTTGCGAAACGCGAGTTACCACGGCCACCTCGGCCACCTCTTGCGATTACAGCTGTTTGTTCATGCGTTACTAAATCGGCAAGAATTTGACCTGTTTTTTCATCTTTTACTATTGTTCCTGGTGGAACCTTTACGATTAAATCTTCAGATTTACGTCCGTGCTGACCTTTACTCATTCCGTGCTGACCACGATCAGCTTTGAAATGACGTTGGTAGCGGAAGTCCATTAATGTACGTAAGCCTTCCTCAACAACGAAAACAACATCTGCGCCTTTACCACCGTCGCCACCTGCTGGGCCACCTTTTGGAACATACTTCTCACGACGATACGCAACCATTCCGTTACCACCGTCGCCGCCTTTTACATATATCTTGACCTGATCTACAAACATTATTTCACCACACTTTTTTCGATTGGTTGTAATATAACTGAGACTTCTTCGTCTCGTACTGTATAAGAAATGGAATACCATTTATTGTTTTGGTTCGCAAGCCAATTCTGTAGTTCTTCTACACTCGTTAGCTTACCACGAAAATCAAAAAAGAAACGAGCATTCTCCGCGTCACATTCAATTGTGATACAAACATAATTTTCAACATATACGTCTAAACTATGCTGAAGCATTGAGAAGAATTGATTCGCCCATGTACATACAGTCTCATCTAAGTGAGATAAGTTATGTAATTCTCCTAATACTTCGTACTCCAATAAGCACGGCTGCTGTTTCCAATTATATGTTAAAATCCACTCTGAAAATAAAGGCATTGATAACCCCATCAGATTGGATTCTTGTCTCGCTTCTTGGACAAAACGATCGATGAGCCGATGAATCTCTTCCACTTTTCCAAGGGAAAGGTTTCCTTTAACCATCTGCATACGATTGAGCCAATCATGTCTTGAATGACGCAACGCATCTATAATTGTCCATTTTTCATTCATTTAGATACCCCTTAATATAGAAAAACTCTAACCTGCACTCAGGTTAGAGTTTTCCGTGAGTTCTTATGCTTCTTGAGCAACAGGATATACGCTCACTTGTTTGCGGTCACGGCCAAGACGCTCGAAGCGTACTACGCCGTCAACTTTCGCGTATAAAGTGTCATCGCCACCACGACCAACGTTAACACCTGGATAAATTTTTGTACCGCGTTGACGGTAAAGAATTGAACCACCTGAAACCGTTTGACCATCTGCGCGTTTAGCACCAAGACGTTTTGACTGAGAGTCACGACCGTTCTTTGTACTACCTACACCTTTCTTAGATGCGAAAAACTGAAGATCTAATCTTAACATACGTTACACCTCCTGCACTTTTTCTATTAAACGGATATACTTTCCGTAATCAAGTTCGATCGTCTTTAGCGAAACAACTAATCCTTCTAAAAGCGTTTGAGCTTTTTCTGCTGCATGAACGTCTAAATCATTAGGCAATTCATACGTTAAGAATCCACCATCACTTCCGAGTTCAATAGTTGCCTGCACATTACAAAGCTCTTCCACTGCATTTATAGAACCAAACACAACCGCTGTAGTTCCAGCACAGACAAGGTCTTGTCCATGTGGCGCATAATCGGCATGTCCAGTCATTTTAAATGATTGGATACTTCCTAATTTCGTGCGACTTATCGTAATTTTAATCATGTTAACCTGAATTAAGCGTTGATAGCTTCAACAACTAGCTTAGTGTAAGGTTGACGATGACCTTGTTTCTTACGATTGTTCTTTTTCGCTTTGTATTTGAAAACGATGATTTTCTTAGCGCGACCTTGTTTTTCAACTTTAGCAGTCACTGTTGCGCCTTCTACAACTGGGCTACCAACTTTAACGTTTTCGCCACCAACGAAAAGAACTTTGTCAAAAGTAACAGTTTCACCAGCTTCAACATCTAATTTTTCAATGTAGATTGCTTGACCAGCTTCAACTTTAATTTGTTTTCCACCTGTTTCGATAATTGCGTACATACTTGCACCTCCTCTTAATTACTAAGACTCGCCAAAAACGAGGTAGACATAAATGCCTTTAGGGAACCTGTCTTGTGCGGTTGTAGCATATAGCCGTTTAGGTGCTATAAACTATAACATAAAGATGTTATCATGAATCATAGACGGTTGTCAATAAATGTTCTGCTAACTATTTTTTCCGTTCTACAATTTCTTTTTTACTTCCAAATCTTATAATAGCGTACTTTTCGATAGTATCATCTTTGAAATAAATTTCAAATGGAATATTTTTTTGTAATTCTTTTTGTAAAAATTGTTTTTGCAGATCTTGAGGTGCAGCAATTAATACTGCTTCATCCTCTATATTGCCATATGTAATGAGTTCTCGCTCTAACTCATAAGCAATCGTTTCATACGACATTACATACCCCGTCGCCTTACACGGTACACACTCTTCTAGCAATACGTCACGTAAAGAATGTTTTTTACGTTTACGTGTCATCTCCAAAATCCCTAACTCAGTAAACCCAAGTACTCTTGTATAAGTGCGATCATTTTGCATAGCAGCTATGAGACGTTCTCTTACCTTTTCTTTATCTTCTCGTTTTTTCATATTAATAAAGTCGATTAATATCATTCCACCAATATCACGAAGTCTTAATTGGCGAGCGATTTCGTCAGCGGCCATTTCATTTGTACGAAGTACTGTATCTTGTAAATTTTGTTTTCCGGTAAACTTCCCCGTATTCACATCTATTACAGTCATCGTCTCCATTTGTTCCACAATCAAATAAGCACCGTTTTGGAGCCACACAATTTTTTGAAGTGCTTTTTCAATTTCTCGCTCTATTCCGAAATGATTAAACATCGAAGATTTTTCATTATAAAAAGATACTTTTTCTTTTCCGACCTTGTCTTCTAATTCTTTTACTACACTTCTTGTATCTACAACTATTTTTTCGATTGTTTCAATTGGATTCTCTTGAAATACACGATCTAAAAAAGTCGCTGGTCGATGAAGTAATAGCGGTGCCTTTCCTTGGCCCTCTTTTCTTTTTAACTCTTCATATAACTGCTGTAACCTTTGCATTTCAGTTTGTATTTCTTCAATTTCTCCTTTTTCAGAAGCGGAGCGGAAAATATACCCTCCTGTCCCTTCTACTTCAATTTCGAGTAACTGCTGTCTTCTTTTATTATTTTTTATTTTCCGAGAAACAGCGCGCATTTCATCATATGGCATATAAACGACATATTTCCCGGTAAATTCTATATTCGCTGTTAATTTCGGTCCTTTCGTATCAATTGCCTCTTTCACAACTTGTACGAGTACTGCTTGTCCTTCATGTATACGATAAGAAGACGGTACATCATCATATGAAAGGTACGCATGTTTTTCTAAACCGATGTTTACAAATGCTGCATTCATTCCAGCAATTGTTCTTACGATACGTCCAACGTAAATATGCCCAACAATCTCTTGTTCTTCATTACGTTTCCATAAAAATTCAACAATTTTGTTCTTCTCTTCAATTGCAACGCGCTTTTCCGATCCAGCATAGTTCATGTATAAGGTTTTCAAATTTCTTTCCTCACTTTATAATCTTCTTTGTTTTTACAATAATAAAAGGTTAGTGCTATCGTCAACACTAACCGATTAATTCTTCAACAGATGAAGTTGTTCGTTTTTCAGTAAAATACGCATAGAGTAATTCATTTTCATCCAATGTGTAATGCTCTTTATATTCTCCATGGACGATAATAGAATGCTTATATCCTCTACGAAATTTGGTGAAAATCGTATATAAACGATCTTCTGATTGCACCTCTATAGGTGCAATCTTTTCAATCCCTCTTTTATTTCCATAATAACGCTCTAATAAAAAGCGCATAAACGCATAACGTCTTTGCTTCCATTCTTGATATAACGATATTGCTAAAAATATGAGTAGTACCCACATCATAATATTGTTACTATTCCAAAGTAACTGCCATCCTAATATGACACTAAAAAAAACACATGACAATTGCATCATTTTTTCATGTGCTTGTAAATAAGGAAAACGATATGATAATACATTAAACAACACTTTCCCGCCATCAAGTGGCCAAATAGGGAGTAAATTAAAGGCTAAAATAATTATATTATTCCACATAAAAAAATAATATAATTCCGCATTCAGCCAGCCAATCTCAAACAATATATACCCTACTAGCATCATCCAAATATGTTGAATAGGTCCTGCAATTACGACAACAAGTTCCTCTTTCAATGATTTATTTCCATGTTCCTCAAGCTCAGCCACACCACCAAACGGTAACAGTTGAATTTTTTTAATACGCCAATTATAATGCGCTGCTGCAAAAGCGTGACCGAGTTCATGAATGAGTACGATACAAAACAACAATAGTAACTCTTTAAAACGCGCCGTAAAAATACCAATAACTATAATAACCCAAAACAACGGATGCACTGAAATTTTCGTTAAAACTTCCTTATATTTAATCAAATGAAATCACCTGAATCGGATCAACAAATTTTTCATTCTTTTTTATTGCGAAATAAAATTTCCCATTTTTATTATTTGCATCATTACTCACCGTTCCAATTTTTTGTTTCTTTGAAACGTAATCATATAACTTTACTGACATATCATTTAAATTTGCATACCACGACTCCGTGCCATCTGCATGTTGAATTTGAACTGTATTTCCAAGTTCCTCTTTCTTACCCGCAAAAACAACTAATCCTTCATTTACTGACTCAACTGTTGCATTTGTAGCCGTTTGGACAAATACACCTTGGCCATTTTTTTGAAATCCTTGCATTACCTTTCCTGAAGCAGGAATTGCATAGTCTTTTTGCTGAATAGTCCCTTCCTTTTTCTCGTTAGGCGAATAGAAGACGAGAGGTTTTCCAAACTGTTTTTCATACCATTTCGCTACAGTAGCAAACTGAAACTCCTCTTTCATCACTTTTTCTGTAACAGCTTTAGCACCATCGAAAGAAGAAGGCGCATTCTTATATAAAATAGCAATTGAAAGAACTAAGATTGCTGATAATAAAACTTTGAAGAAAAAGACTTCCTTTCGAAACAAAGGATGAATTTCCTTTTCTCCCTCTTCAATAAATACCCCTTCACTATCAAAATTCCCCCCAGCAAAATACTGCTCTTCCTCCATTCTTTCTTGCTCTGCCTTCCTTTTCGCAATCCGCTTTTTAATTTCTTCTACACTTCTATTCTTCATACTGTCTCCCTTCTTTCGCTAACCTTATTTAAATAGAAACAGTTGTATACAGTTTGTACATATGTATGAGCTAGGAAAGAAAGATATTCGTATGAAGAAAAAAAGAAAGCACTTCGCATATGTGCGAAGTGCTTTTAACGGATGCCAAAGAAGTTTTTCATCTTTGTAAATACCGATACCTTTTCTTGTTCAAATGCTTGTAATGGTACATTCTCACCCAACAAGCGTCTTGCAATATTACGATAAGCTAACGCTGCTTTTCCACTAGGTTGCAACGCTACAGGTTCACCTGTATTTGTAGCACGAATAACTTCATCATCGTCTTCAACAACACCAAGAAGCTCGATTGATAATGTACGTACGATTTCATCAACATCTAACATATCCTGTTCATGAAGCATATGACTACGCACACGGTTAATAACAAGTTTCGGTGGTTCAATATCCTCTTTTTCTAAAAGCCCGATAATACGATCTGCATCACGCATTGAGGATACTTCTGGCGTCGTAACAACGATTGCTTTATCCGCACCAGCTACCGCATTTTTAAATCCCTGCTCAATCCCCGCAGGACAATCAATTAATATGTAATCATAATCTTGACGTAATACTTGTATTAATTCATCCATTTGTTCAGGTGTTACCGCTGATTTATCACTCGTTTGTGCTGCAGGTAATAAATAAAGATCATCAAAACGTTTATCTTTAATAAGAGCCTGAGGTAAACGACAACGCCCTTCAACGACATCAACAAGATCAAATACAATACGATTTTCCAGCCCCATTACTACGTCTAAATTTCGAAGACCAATATCTGTGTCAATTAAGCACACTTTCTTTCCAGATAAGGCTAGGGCTGTACCAATGTTCGCAGACGTTGTAGTTTTACCTACTCCGCCCTTTCCAGATGTAATTACTATTGCCTCTCCCACAGCTATACAATTCCCCTTTCTAACTTTGTTAAATTAGGTCTAAGATGAGTGAGAAGTTGCAGGCGATCGACAACAATGTGATTGTCCTCATTAATATACGCACATTCTGCCGTCTCCGCTCCGTCTTCTTTCTCTTCCGGAGCCCGCATTGCCACATCACTAATTCGAAGTTGCATCGGGTTCATAACAGATGCAGCGATTACAGCCTCTGAATCCCCATAATACCCAGCATGTGCAATCCCTCTTAATGATCCTACGACAAAAATATTCCCCCCAGCGATAACCGTTCCGCCTGGATTAACATCTCCAATTAACAATAAATTTCCTTTTACATGTAAAACCTGTCCAGAGCGAACAATTTTGGAAATAGGGACAATCTCTGTTTCTTCTTTCCATGCTATTGCTTCCGATTTAGTTATAACATCACTTTCAATTGAATCCACAACAAGATTCTTTTTATTACGAATTAACGTACGAAGCTCTTCTTGGTGGACTTCTGTTAAATAACGATTTCCCACTTTCACATGCACTTCAATTAAAGAACGCCCATCGCCATCATAGTAATGTGTAGATAGTTTTTCGTCCAATTCTTTCAGTAATTCAGAGAATGAACAGCAGTCATCTAAATGAAGCGTTATCCCGTCTTTTGTCCCTTTTATCGTTACATTTTGTTGCTTTTTTTCTTCCACTAAAGTTCACCCCACCGATTCAATTCGACATAAAATTAGAAAATCCTTTTTTCTTTTTCTTCCATCGCTCTTGAAAGACGCACTAAATATCGTCTCAGTGGGAAACAAACTATCAATATGAAAATTCCATTCAGCAATAAAGTAGAAAGGAGACGATCCGTGAAAAAGACATACGCCGACATATGAGTACGTCCTAACAAAGTTAAAAATCCATACACATAATATTCTAATGCTGCAATGCTAGCTAATACGATAGACACAACAATGAATAAATTCAATTGTAGTACCTTCATCACACTATAAACTAAATAAGCTAAAATCGGATAAGCAAATATATATATACCGACAAGTTCTGTGTATACGGTATCAAATAAGAAACCGAATAATAGCCCGTAATAAATCCCTTGGACCGGACCATAGTACACAGTAACAAAACATAACACAATGATAAAGAAATGCGGCGCTGCTATACTGTCTTTCCAAAAAACTTCTGTTGGAACAATAGTAGCAAACATATTTTCAAACAGAAAAACAAAAAGGAGCAAAAGAGGAAGAGCTGCTCTTTTTAAAATCTTCATCATCTCTTCTCCTCCTCCTATTCTAATGGCGCTGATTTCATACCACGTTTAGCTACTATAATATGCTCTACGTCATTTAAATCAGCGGCAGGTTTTACATAAGCTGTTTTTGTTAAGCCGTATGCATCTGGTTGAACATCAACGATTTCCCCAATCTCAAGACCTTTCGGGAAAATCTCCCCACCAAGTCCAGACGTTACAACCATTTGACCTTTAGCTACTGGTGCATCAGAACCAATCTTTGTGAAAAGTAACAATTTTTTTTCTTTGTCATAACCTTCGATTAATCCGAAGATATTTTCATTTCCATGTACAACAGCTGAAACACGATTTGTTCGACTCATAGAACTTAACAACTCTACTGATGATGTAAACTGAGATACACTTTTCACGCGTCCAACTAAACCTTTTGAAGTCATAACAGCCATATCCTTTTTAATCCCTTGTTGTGCTCCTTTATCAATTCCAATTAAATCGTACCATTTATCTGGATTGCGAGAAACAACAGTAGCTGGAATTTCAGAAAAATCGCTCGGCAACTCTTTTTTTTCAGTTAGCTGTCTTAATTTATTGTTGTCGTCCTCTAATTGCTTCATTTTAACTGATAAACTCGCATAGTTATCTATTTTTGCTTTTAATTCTTTATTCTCTTCATACGTGCGCTTTACATCCTCTACATTTTCAAAGAATCCAGCTACATATTTCGCTGGCTTTTGGAATACACGTTCTACAACACCGACAGTGTCTTTAACAAACTGCTCTGGCCATGTTAAACTGTTCCGTTCTTTCAATGAGATTCCAATCAATGCCACGAGAAGAATAATACTAACTAACAAAACAATTAATCTTTTGTTTAAGAAAAACTGTGGCACGTTCACACCCTCTTAATTCCATTGATTTTTATTTTGCAATATTATCGAGCAGCCGTTTTGAAAAGATCGATATTATCTAATGCTTTTCCTGTTCCAATTGCTACGCAATCTAATGGATCTTCTGCAACAAGAACTGGCATATTTGTTTCTTCACTAATCACTTTATCTAAGTTACGTAGTAATGCACCACCGCCTGTTAATACAATACCGCGGTCCATAATATCTGCCGCTAATTCAGGTGGAGTTTTTTCCAACGTATTTTTAACTGATTCTACAATTGCATCTACTGTATCTTTTAATGCATCCGCAATTTCTTCTGGTTGAATTAGTACTGTTTTTGGTAAACCACTTACTAAATCACGACCACGAATTTCCATAGGCTCGATACCTTCTGGCTCGCCTGCAGAACCGATTTCTAACTTTAATGCCTCTGCTGTTCTTTCACCAATCATTAAGTTATAGCTTTTCTTAATGTACTGAATGATTGAATCATCCATATCATCACCAGCAACACGAACTGATTGACTTGTTACAATACCACCTAATGAGATGATTGCAACTTCTGTTGTACCACCACCGATATCAACAACCATACTACCAGTTGGTTCCCAAACAGGTAAGTTCGCACCAATTGCTGCTGCAAATGGTTCTTCGATTGGATATGCATCACGAGCACCCGCTTGACGAGTCGCATCAATTACTGCACGTCTTTCAACAGCTGTAATACCAGACGGTACACATACCATTACATACGGTTTACGTGAGAAGAAGCCGTTTGATTTTTGAGCTTGTTGAATGTAATATTTCATCATTGTTGCTGTTGTTTCGTAATCAGCAATTACACCGTCTTTCATCGGACGAAGTGCTACTACGTTTCCTGGTGTACGACCAATCATTTGTTTTGCATCGCTACCTACAGCAACGATTTGTTTCGTATCAGTTTGTAATGCTACTACTGAAGGTTCACGTAAAACTACACCTTTTCCTTTTACATATACAAGCGTGTTCGCAGTTCCTAAATCTATTCCAAGATCGCGAGTAAAGCCACCAAATCCAAACATATTTTTTATCTTCCTTTCTTGTTTTCACGGACTCATTTTTTTCTTATTTTATATTATAAAAACAGTACGTTTTTTATATCTATATCCTTTTTGCAGATAATTTTCTACAAAAAACTCATAAATCACATTATAAAACAAAATAAGTAAAAAGCATAGTCTTAAATATGACCTTTTTCCTTTAAACTCACGAATTTATGGTCACCTATTATAATATGATCAAGCACTTCAATTCCGATAATCTGGCCGCATTCTACTAAACGTTTTGTTACTTCAATATCTTCTCGGCTCGGCGTAGGATCTCCTGAGGGATGGTTATGAAGACATATGATAGAGGCTGCTGCACGGCGGAACGCTTCTTTAAAGACTTCTCTTGGGTGTACAATTGACGTGTTTAGACTTCCAATGAATATCGTTTGCCTATGTATAACTTGATTTTTTGTATTTAAATATAAACAAACAAAATGCTCTTGTTGTAGAAAGCGCAGTTCTTCCATCATGTATTTCGCACAATCTTCTGGGCTTCGAATGCTATATCGATTTTGATACTCTAAACGTACCATTCTTCTACCTAGTTCAAAAGCAGCCATAAGCTGAGATGCCTTTGCAATCCCAACACCATGAATACTAATTAATTCTTCTAACGTTGCATCTTTCAACATACGTAAACCATCAAAGTGATGTAAAATTTTATCTGACAACTTTAAAACTGTCTCTTCTTTAGAACCTGTTCTGAGTAACACTGCAAGAAGCTCCCGATTTGATAAACTCCCTGTTCCTTCTAATAATAAACGCTCCCGTGGCTGTTCTTCTCTGACAACATCACGAATACCGTTCATCTCTCCACCCCTTTTACCTGTTCTCTCAAAGAAAACCCCATGCAATTTTACGCATGGGTTACATCAATATCAAATTGTTTTAATTCCCGGACAAGACGTGCAATTGGTAAGCCGACTACACTGTAGTAATCTCCTTGAATATGTTGAACAAAAATAGACCCTTTTCCTTGAATACCATAACTTCCTGCTTTATCAAGAGGTTCTTTCGATGCAACATATACGTCAATTTCCTCTTCTGTTAATTCCCAAAACGTAACTTCTGTACGCTCATAAAAAGTGACCGTTTTTTCTTTCGATATAATTGCCACACCTGTATATACTTCGTGTGTTTTTCCTGATAATAATTGTAACATTTCTTTCGCCTCAACCCCATTAGAAGGCTTTCCAAGAATACGCGACTCATATGTAACGATTGTGTCTGCACCTAACACAATGTGATCACTATTATTTTCTGCTACCGCAGATGCTTTTTGCAAGGCAAGGGACATAACAATATCAGGAGGTGATGAATACGCACCAATCGTTTCTTCTACTTCACTTACAACGATTTCAAATGGTACGCTAGCTAACTCCAGCAATTCCTTCCTCCGAGGTGATCCTGAAGCTAAAATAATTTTTCTCATATTTTCTCCTTCCTTTCTCACATGAAGCAGAACAATTTACATCAATCGTATCAAAAGAATAGTTTATCCACAAATGAAAGAAATATTATTTTCTCTAAACAAAATAATATTTCTTTACTGCATACGATTATATTCCAGCCATAGAGAAAGCACTTTGCTCTAAATTTAAAAGAAAAGAAAGAAGTATAGACACTTCTTTCTTCATCATTTCATTATCTTATCATTTCACTTTTTGTGAAACAATTTTTTCATACGAAAGTATACCATCAATAACAACTTGATTTAATTTCGCCAAAGATTCTTTATCGCTCTTTCCGTCCTTCACTGTTTGCACAGCTATTGACGTATACATATACAGCTTTTTTACCTCCTCCTGCTTCATACTTTTCCCTACTTTTTCAATTGATTTCCATTCTTTCTCAATTACTTCTATATCTTTTGCATTACTTTTCCCACCAGCTTGTACGCTAGAAGCATATTTTGCTAAATGAGTATATAATGGCTGTACTTTTGTTAAGAACGCTCCTATTTCTTTATCATCTTTAAGCAACGCTTTATCCGTAATATCCCAGTTCTTTTTTAAAACGGAGACACCATCATTTTTATACTGCGTCATTAATTGATTTATAGCCTGTTCATCGCTAGCAATACCAACAATTAGTGCATACTTATCACCGCTCGGTTTCAAAGCAGCAACCCCTCCGTTACCTTTCCATTCTTCAAGAGCGGCCTGTCCCGTTTCTTTGGAAGAATAAAGCCCACCTTGAACAAAAAATAATTTCATTGGCTCTAATGACATTCCTGTCTGTTTTTTTTGTTTTTCCTCTTTTGATACTGGTGTTTGTTCTGCCGTTCCATCCACCTTTGATTCTTCATTTCCAGTCTGCTTCGAAGCCGTTACCGTACTTTCCCCTGTTGTCCCTTGTCCTGTAAGTAACTGCAGCATTCCCATTCCAAACGCCGTACCAATTATAATTGCAGTTGCAACAATTACAATTAATGTATTACTCCACTTCTTTCTGTATTTTTCCATGGGCGCTGATTTCTTTTTTTGAAACGGAACAACGTTTTTCGGTCTTTCACTTTCCACTACCATCCATTCAAACTCATCTTTCTTCTTCTCTTCATACTTCGCTTCTGTTCCATTTACTTTCACTGAGATCGTTCGTGATTGCTTGTCCATACACTCACACCTCACCTCTTGTCGTTGTCCGCATCATATCATATTCATTTCACAAAAAAACGAGATATTTGTCAGAGGAATTCGCCAAATAACCCTATATAATTATCTTATATGTATGCATTTGACTTCATTTGTAGAACAAAAAAACTAGATAGCAAAGGCTATCTAGTTTTTCTCGCGAATATATTTTCTAACTTCAGAAATGAAATATAGAGAACCCGTTATGATAAAGACATCATTTCCCCCTATCATTTCAACCTTTGTATCAATTGCCTCTTTCCAATCTTCAAAGACTATTTTTGATTTTTTTTGCGAATGCGCTGCAAGTTTGTCAGCGGAAATGGCACGATCAAAGGCGAATGTTGTAAAAATAATTTCATCGGCAATTGTTTCTAATTGACCTACCATGTTATGCAACTGTTTATCACCAAGCGCAGTAAATAAAACTATTATATTTTTATCTTTATAATGTGCCTCTACTGTTTTCACAAGACTCTCAATACCTTCTGGATTATGAGCACCATCTATTATAATATCAGGATTACTTTTCAGCTTTTCAAATCGGCCAATCCAATACGCTTCATGTAATCCAGCTCTTATTTCCTCTTCCTCAATTAAAAATGATACATATGTTTTTAAATACATAATTGCCATAAGTGCTAGTGAGGCATTTCCTACTTGGTGAACACCTTTCATTGACATTCGAACATCTTCAAAAGATGCGAAAGGACAAGCAAAATCAAAACGTTCCCCATCTTCGTTAGACTGTTTATGTAACGCTGTAAAATGTTTGCCCAGTTCATATAAGTTTGCATGATTTTCCTTTGCAACCTTTTGAATGACCTGCAATGCTTCATCATCTTGCACGCCTGTAATAACCGGAACACCCGACTTAATAATTCCTGCCTTCTCATACGCAATTTCTCCTAGTGTATCCCCTAAAATATGCATATGATCGTGGCCGATATTTGTAATAATTGTGAGAATAGGATGAATAACATTCGTAGAGTCAAAGCGCCCTCCAAGCCCTGTTTCAAATAAAACAACATCACAGAAATTGATTTTACCGAAATAACAAATTGCCATAACAGTAATAATCTCAAACTCAGTCGCTTCCCCTAAATCCGTCTCGTCTAGTTTTTCAACGACTGGCTTTACCATGTTTACAAGTTCCGCAATCTCTTCATCTGCAATTGGTGTTCCGTTCACACTAATACGCTCATTAAATGTTTCAATGTAAGGAGAGGTAAATGTTCCAACCTTATATTTTGCGCCTTCTAGCATGTAGCGCATATACGTTAAAGTTGAACCTTTTCCATTTGTACCAGCAAGATGAACACATTTTATATGACGCTCTGGATTTCCGAGTTCTTCTAGCATCCAGCTCATTCTTTCTAATCCTGGTTTAATACCAAACTTCAATCGACTATGAATCCACCCTATCGCTTCTTCGTATGTATGTATCACGTATGTTTTCCCCTTTCAAAAGACAACCTTCATCATTCTATTATACGCAAAGAAAAGAGACTCACCAATATAGTGAGTCTCTAAAATACACTTTATTTCTCAAGATCTGCTAGACGTTGGCGAACTGCTTCGCGTTTTTCTAGGTAATCTTGCTCTTTCGCACGCTCTCCGTCAATAACTGCCGCAGGAGCTTTCGCTACGAAGCCTTGGTTTGAAAGTTTCTTCTGTACACGTTCTACCTCTTTATCGAACTTCTCAAGTTCTTTTTCAAGACGTGCTCTCTCTTCGTCAAGGTTGATAAGATCAGCTAACGGTAAGAATAACTCTGCACCTGATACGATTGCAGTCATCGCTTTTTCTGGCGCTTGTAAATTCGTTTGAATTGTTAATTCACTTGGGTTACAGAAACGCTCAATGTAAGAGCTGTTTTTCGTAAGTTGAGCAAGGATAGCCTCATCTTTTGCTTTAATTTGCATTTGAACTTTTTTGCTCATTGGCGTATTTACTTCTGCACGGATGTTACGAACAGAGCGAATGATATCAACTAGAAGGTGCATTTCTGCTGCCGCTTCTTTATCTTGTAAATCTTCGCGAACTGTTGGCCAAGCCGCTACTGTAATAGACTCGCCTTCATGCGGTAAATGTTGCCAAATCTTCTCTGTTACGAACGGCATGAATGGGTGTAATAGACGCATCGTTTGGTCTAATACGTAAGCTAAAATAGAACGAGTTGTTTTCTTAGCTACTTCATCTTCACCGTATAGTGGAAGTTTCGCCATCTCAATGTACCAGTCACAGAAATCATCCCAAATGAAGTTGTATAATGAACGACCAGCTTCACCGAACTCATATTTATCCATGTTACGTGTTACACTTTCAATCGTTTCGTTTAAGCGAGTTAAAATCCACTTATCTGCAACTGATTTTTCACCAGTTAAATCGATTTCTTCATACTTCATATCATCCATGTTCATTAATACGAAACGTGATGCGTTCCAAATTTTATTAATGAAGTTCCAAGTAGATTCTACTTTTTCCATGCTGAAACGTAAATCTTGGCCTGGTGCACTTCCTGTTGATAAGAAGTAACGCATTGCATCTGCACCGTACTTCTCGATAACATCCATCGGATCGATACCGTTACCAAGAGATTTACTCATTTTACGTCCCTGTTCATCACGAACTAAACCGTGAATTAATACATCTTTAAATGGACGCTCTCCTGTAAACTCTAAACCTTGGAAAATCATACGAGATACCCAGAAGAAGATGATGTCATAACCAGTTACTAAAGCATCTGTTGAATAGAACTTTTTAAAGTCTACTGCCTCTTCATTTGGCCAACCAAGTGTTGAGAACGGCCATAACGCTGAGCTAAACCATGTATCAAGTACGTCGTTATCTTGATTCCAGTTTTCAATATCCGTTGGCGCTTCAGTACCTACGTATACTTCACCAGTTTCTTTATGATACCAAGCTGGAATGCGGTGTCCCCACCATAATTGACGAGAAATACACCAGTCATGAATGTTTTCCATCCAGCGTAAGTATGTGTTTTCAAAACGCTCTGGTACGAACGTTACTTTTTCTTCTTCTTTTTGTTGAAGTGCTACTGCTTTTTCTGCAAGTGGAGCCATTTTTACGAACCATTGTGTTGATAAATAAGGCTCAACAACTGCACCGCTACGCTCACTATGACCTACTGAATGCATATGAGGCTCAATTTCTACTAATACGTCCGCTTCTTGTAAGTCTTTCACTAACGCTTTACGGCATTCGAAACGGTCCATACCGTTATACTTACCAGCTTTTTCGTTCATCGTTCCATCTTCGTTCATTACTAAGATGCGTGGTAAGTCATGACGGTTACCTACTTCAAAGTCATTCGGGTCATGAGCTGGTGTAATTTTTACAACGCCTGTTCCAAAGTCTTTTTCTACGTACTCATCGGCAATAATCGGAATCTCACGGCCTACGATTGGAAGGGTAACTGTTTTTCCGATTAAATGTTTGTAACGATCGTCTTCTGGATGAACTGCTACAGCTGTATCACCAAGCATCGTTTCTGGACGAGTGGTTGCAAGACGAATGTGACCAGAACCATCTGTTAACGGATAGTTCATATGGTAGAATGCACCTTGAACCTCTTTATGAATTACTTCGATATCAGAAAGAGCTGTACGTGTTGCTGGGTCCCAGTTGATAATATATTCACCGCGGTAAATTAAGCCTTTTTCGTATAATTGAACGAATACTTTATTAACTGCATCAGATAAACCTTCGTCTAATGTGAAACGTTCACGAGAATAGTCTAGTCCTAAACCAACTTTCCCCCATTGTTGACGAATGTGAGAAGCGTACTCTTCTTTCCACTCCCAAGCTTTTTCAAGGAATTTCTCACGGCCAAGATCGTAACGTGAAATACCTTCTTCACGAAGTTTTCCTTCTACTTTCGCTTGTGTTGCGATACCCGCATGGTCCATTCCTGGAAGCCATAATACATCGTATCCTTGCATACGCTTCGTACGAGTTAAAATATCTTGAAGAGTTGTATCCCAAGCATGACCTAAGTGTAACTTACCAGTTACGTTCGGAGGTGGAATTACAATTGTATACGGTTGTTTCTTCTCGTCTCCTGTTGCTTCGAAATATTTGCCTTCAAGCCACCATTGATAAAGGCCTTCTTCAACGGACATATGATCATATTTAGTTGGTAAATTCTTTTCCGTGTTTGACATTATTTTCCCTCCTTAAAATAAAAAATGCCCCTCATCCAAAAAAGGACGAGGGACATCGCGGTACCACCTTTATTTACAAACAAATTCAGAATTTGCTTATACTCTTAATTTGATAACGGACAAATCCGTCTTTTCCTAATGAGAACTATTCCGTTCAGAAAAGATGCTCCAGGGCTACCTTCTAACATAACTATCTAGAGAATCTCCCAGCTAATGATTCTCCTCTCTGAAGACGTTTCATGTTATACTCTTCCCCTTCAAGGCATTTATATGATTGTTAATTATTATATACAATAGTGTAAAAAACGAAACCTTATTCGTCAAGATAAATTTAAGACTATCACTTTCCGGGCGAATATAAAAAAGATAAGTAGCATCCTCCACTTATCTTTTTTACCCCTCTATTTACGGGCGGTAATACCCCCGCCACTGATTAAAGTTTCACTTTATCCGTTCCCTTGCTGGGCAGCTTGTAATTGTGACAGGAAATATTCTACATTGCTAACGAGCCAATGTGATTGTTGCAAGCTCTTTACTCCGCGAATCTCATTTTCCTTATTGCGACTCTGCCTTCTTTTTTTATAAGACTCAATTTGCCGAATAAATTGCGATGGATAGGTCATGTAAGCATACATAAGCAGTTGCTCTTCTTTCGTAAACGGGAAGTTTTTTTGGTACATTTGATACCATTCAAAACGATCACTTCGCGCAATTGGATATGTGTTTAAAGACCGCGAATAAAACCCTACAATATCTTGCACAGGCGTTGCAAACTTCGATTTTTCTAAACTAATAAAATAGCCATTCCGTTCATAGTCAAATAAAAAATGATTAAGTGACACGTTACCATGCACAAAAGTAATGCGTGTTTTATCTTTTTCTTTCATCGCATCGTTCCACTCATTTAATTGCTTCGTTGCAAATTCACGCGCCCTCATTACATGATGATAGTACGTACAATATTGTAATTCAAACGGAGACATATACCACTTCGCTTCAGATTCTACAAGAAACTCTTCTAACATCTCACCATCATTTTCCCAACGATCGGATATACTTGTGTAATGTTTTTCTAAATCTTCTTCTGTATATGTTTCTTCTTTCACCGTTTTTTGGTGCAACGTTCCAAGTGTTTGAAACATTTTATGGTATTGATCATTATCCTCGCCGTTTCCTTCCGCACGTTCTAACCAAGGCATTAAATAATAATTATAAGTCCCGTCACTTAAAATATAATTCCCATCCGTCGCATGGTATATAGGTACATAATTTGAAAAACCTTTCTCCTTCAAATATTGAATATGATGTAGAAAGTTATTCCGCTCTAACTTTCTATCTTCTATTTTCTTTAGCGCATATGGACCTTGATTCGTGTAAATTTTCGTTACACTTCCGTGCTCTTCCATATGCTGCGTATCCAATCTATATTGCCTTACAATGGGTTCATAGCGATTTCGTAATTCAATATCCATACGAATGACCCTTTCTATTCAAAACATAGCCTCTAGGACAATAGGGGAGTGAAAGCACTCACCCCCTTATTTCACCTTTGCTTTTGAAACGGGAATATAAATAATTTGTCCCGTAGTTAAATATATATCTTCTGTTTGATTAACACGGTATAAATTTTGTACAGACGTGTCATAACGTTCTGCAACAGATTCGATTGTATCCCCTTCTTGCACGAAATACATTCTTAACTTCGTAAATTCTTCTTCCGGTTCTTTCGTAAATAATTGTGTTAAATAAAGCGCATTTTCATCTCGCTGTGAGTATGCCTCTTCTTGCTCTTCCTGCTTTTTCGCCTTTTCTTTTTGATAATCTTTTCGTCCAAACAATTCAAATTGCAGCGTCGTTTCTTGCCCCTCTTCACGCTCCGCAAATTCATGTTCTGCCAATTCCTCTTCCGCTTCTTCTTGCTCTTTTCTTTCTTCTAGCTGGAACGGTTCAAATGCGTAATCTTCCCATTCATCCGATTCTTTATAGGTTGGTTCCGCTACATGCGGCGCGGGTCTATTTTCATCCTCTTCAGCTGAATCATCTTCTAACTCAGCATACGCCGTTTCTTCCTCTTCATCCTCGATTCTTTCCTCATCACATAAACCTGTAATAGATATATCCGCTAATAATTGTAAGCAACCATTTTCCTTCAATTCATAATCAAATTCTTCAATTGATACATATAATTCTTCAATTACTTTCACTCGATTTCTTGGAATTGATATTTCAAGTGGAAAGGAATGAACAAGTTCATTCACCCCATCTTCCCTTGTTTCTACATAATCAATTGACTTTGCTGGCGATAGTTCTCTTAATGAATAGGCCGAATCATCTTGCCTTGCAACATACTCCCCCGTTAAATCTAACTGCCCTCTCACGATAACTTCATGATCAAGCTCTTCTATCTCAACGTCTGGATCTAACGAAATTGACAAAAGTTCTTCGACTTCCTGTCCTTTTTGGAACCAAACAGATTCTTTTAATGAAAATCGTAACGAATGATCTGTTGTCACTTCTTTTCCCCCTCCCAAACTATATGTCATTACAGATTTATGTATGTAAAGCCCACTTTATGAATAAAAAAAATCGCTCCCCTTATGGAGAGCGATTTTCTCTAATATATTATGCTTGTAACTTTGACATTGCAATTTCAGCCGCTGCAATCGTCGCTTCAATATCTGCATCACTATGTGCTGTCGATAAGAACAAACCTTCAAATTGAGATGGTGGCAAGAATACACCTTGTTCTACCATTTCACGATAGTAAGCCGCGAAGAATTCTAAGTTTGAAGATTTCGCTGTATCGTAATTAATAACCGGCTCATCTGTAAAGAAAATACCAATCATAGAGCCTGCACGGTTAATATGATGAGGAATACCATGTTTTTCAGCCGCTTTACGTAGTCCCGCTTCTAACATTTCTGCTTTACGCTCAAACTCTACATATGATTCTGGCGTTAATTGTACTAACGTTTCATAACCTGCTGCCATTGCAAGTGGGTTACCTGATAAAGTACCAGCTTGATAAATCGGTCCGCTCGGCGCAACTTGACGCATAATTTCTGCTTTACCACCGTACGCCCCTACTGGTAAGCCACCACCGATTACTTTACCTAAACAAGTTAAATCAGGTGTTACACCGTAGTAACCTTGTCCACAGTTATAAGCAACACGGAATCCTGTCATTACTTCATCAAAAATAAGCAGTGCACCGTTTTGTTCTGTTACTTCACGAAGCCCTTCTAAAAATCCTGGTTGCGGAGGAACAACCCCCATATTCCCTGCTACTGGTTCTACAATTACACAAGCAATATCATCACCGAATTGTTCAAAAGCGTACTTCACACTTTCTAAATCATTATAAGCTACTGTAATCGTATTTTTCGCTACACCTTCTGGTACGCCAGGGCTATCTGGTAAACCTAGAGTCGCCACACCAGAACCAGCTTTAATTAATAACGAATCACCATGACCGTGGTAACAACCAATAAATTTTAAAATTTTGTTACGGCCTGTATAACCACGAGCTAAACGTAGTGCACTCATTGTCGCTTCTGTTCCAGAGTTAACCATGCGGACAATTTCAATCGATGGTACACGCTCAATAACAAGTTTCGCTAATTTATTTTCGATTTCTGTCGGCGCACCGAAGCTTGTACCTCTTTCAGCAACAGATTTTAACGCTTCAACAACACGATCATTTGCATGACCATGAATTAAAGGACCCCATGATAATACGTAATCGATGTATTCATTTCCATCAATATCATATACTTTAGAGCCTTTTCCACGCTCCATAAACAATGGATTCATACCAACAGATTTAAAGGCACGAACAGGGCTATTTACGCCACCAGGCATTAAGTCTTGTGCCTCTTCAAACGCCGCAATCGATTTATCAAACTTTTTCATTATTTAGCGCCTCCTTCTTGTAACCATTTTGCTGCATCTTTCGCATGATACGTAATAATTAAGTCTGCTCCTGCACGTTTCATGCTAATTAATTTTTCAAGCACAACTTCTTTTTCATTAATCCAACCATTTTGCGCTGCCGCTTTAATCATTGAATATTCACCACTTACGTTGTAAGCAACGATTGGTAAATTAAAGTTATTTTTCACATCACGAATGATATCTAAGTAAGAAAGAGCTGGCTTTACAATTAAGAAATCAGCACCTTCCATTACATCTGATTCTGCTTCACGGAATGCCTCCATACGGTTCGCTGGGTCCATTTGATATGTTTTACGGTCACCAAATTGCGGCGCGCCGTGTGCAGCATCACGGAACGGTCCATAAAATGCTGATGAATATTTCACAGCGTACGACATAACTGGTACGTGTCCAAAACCATTCTCATCTAACGCATGGCGAATTGCTGTTACGAATCCGTCCATCATGTTTGATGGCGCAATAATGTCCGCTCCTGCTTTCGCTTGGCTTACAGCTGTTTTCGCAAGTACTGCAAGAGACTCGTCATTTAAAATAATACCATCTTCAATTACACCGCAATGACCATGGCTTGTGAATTGACATAAACATGTATCTGCAACTACTACTAACTCAGGGAACTCACCTTTAATTTGCTTAATGGCACGCTGTACAATTCCATGATCACAATACGCTGATGATCCAACTTCATCCTTTTCAGCAGGTAAACCAAATACAATAACAGAACGAATACCTAAATCAACAACCTCTTGCATTTCAGCTTGCAATAAATCTAAAGAGATTTGATATACGCCCGGCATAGAAGGAACTTCATTACGAACATTCTCTCCTTCTAATACAAAAATAGGGTAAATAAAATCTTCCGTATGTAAAAACGTTTCACGCACAAGCGCACGCATGCCCCCGCTTTGTCTTAAGCGACGATGACGATTAAATTGTAAAGAGTTCATAAATTTCTATCCCCATTCTTTTATTTTGTCCCGCGTTAACGGGCAGTAAGACTCCCATCTCAAAATTCGGCTAGAGCAAAGAAGTTAGATGGGAAATCAACTGCCCATAAACGCCCAATTGGTGAGGGCTAATAATTAGTGTGGAATGAACCTCCCACTAATTAAAGTTTCACTTTATAGATTCACAAATGCATTGTAGTAATGCTTCTACAGTGTACTCTTTCGGCACAATAACATGCGGAAAATAAAGGTTCGCTTCTTTTTCCGTAATAGGCCCTATACAAGCAATTGTACATTTTTTTGTCCATTCTCTCCAGTTTGTGCCCTCCAGTAAACGAACAAAACTATCAACAGTTGAAGGACTCGTAAATGTAATAACATTTACTTTCCTTACTTTCAATGCTGTTATAAGTTCTTGTTTTTTCTCTACATTTACTTTCGTACCGTATACGATTAGCTCATCTAGAGAAACACCAATTCCCCGAAGTTTAACTGGAATTACATCTCTCGCTAAATTCCCTTTCGGAAATAAAATACGCTCGTTTCCACTTAATTCTTTTAGAAACTCTTCGGCAAACACTTCTGCAACAAATGAGGTTGGAACAAAATGAACTTGATAGCCCCTTTTTTCTAACTCTAATTTTGTTTTCACGCCTACCGCAGCGATTTTAATAGTTAATGGTAGTTTCTTTTCTAAACCATCTAGAAAAAAAGTTACACCATTTTTACTCGTAAAAATAACCCAGTCATACGAATGTAGCTGCCTTGCTGTATGGTGAATTCGCCTATGAGATGTGCCTTCCATACGCAAAAGCGGAATTTCCAATGGAATTCCGCTCCGTTCTTTCACTGCTACACTCATTTGTTTCGCTTGATGCTGGGCACGTGTAATCAATACTGTTTTGCCAGCAAGAGCATTCATATTTATTGTTGTCCCTTATTTGCAGCAAGAATGAGTTCTTTTGCGCCTTGTTTAATTAAACGGTCCGCAGCCTCTAGCCCTACTTCCTTTGGTTCAACGCCTACCACTGTCTCTTTTAATAAAACAGAGCCGTCCATAGAACCGACAAGAGCTGTTAATTCGATTGCATCATCCTTTGTAAGAGTTGCATATCCAGCGATCGGAACTTGACATCCACCTTCAAGTTTATGAAGAAATACTCGCTCCGCTGCCACTGTTCTCTCTGTTACAGCATCATTCATATGCGATAACAACTGTAATAAATCGTTATCGTCCTCACGACATTCAATCGCTAATGCACCTTGTCCTACAGCTGGTACACATAACGTTTCATCTAAATGTTCTGTAATCACTTCATCATCCCAGCCCATTCTTTGTAATCCAGCTGTCGCTAAAATAATTGCATCATAATCTTCTTCTTTTAATTTACGTAAACGTGTATCGATATTTCCGCGAATCCATTTCACTTGTAAATCTGGTCTCGCAGCTAATAACTGTGCACTACGTCTTAAACTACTCGTTCCTAAAATCGCACCTTCTGCTAAATCTTTAAATGATTCTCCGCTTTTAGAAATAAAAGCATCACGAGGGTCAACACGCTTTGGTGTACAGCCAATCATTAATCCTTCTGGAAGTACGGCTGGCATATCTTTCATACTATGTACAGCCATATCGATTTCTTTCATAAGTAACGCATGTTCAATTTCTTTAACGAACAAACCTTTTCCGCCTACTTTTGAAAGAGTAACATCTAAAATCACATCACCTTTAGTGACAATTTCTTTCACTTCAAATTCATATGGTAAACCAAGTGCTTTTAACTGATCAATAAACCAGTTTGTTTGCGTCAATGCTAGCTTACTCTTTCGTGAACCTACAATAATTTTGCGCATAATTCTCTCTCCTCATTATAAATACCAAAAGTGGAAATTAGATAAACTACTTAATAGAAAAATGTTAACTAGCATTACGAGAAAGGCCCCTACATTCCACAGTACAATTTTCTTCCCTTGCAACACATCTGCCGCTCGTAAATACAAGCCCGTACAATATACAAATAGAACGACAAACGAACCGATTACTTTCGTATCATACCAATGAAAATTGTCCAATTTTGTATATCCCCATATGCATCCTAATAAAATTGCTAGTAAGAAAAATGGAACAGAAAATAAATTTAACCCGTAAGACGTAGATTCAAGCTTCGGCAAATTCCCTAACCTTCTTAATCTCGCATTCCACTTTTTCTTTTTTAATAGGCGATATTGCAGTAAATACATAATAGAAAAAATAAACGATACCGTAAACGTTGCATAAGAAATAATCGCCATTCCAACATGCACGTATACAAGTTCTGAAACTAATTGCTCTGCAAGTACTGGCGACATCTTTCCGAGCGGTGTAAAAATAGAAAAGGCGCTTACGCCAAATGCTACAACATTTGTAAAGAAGACTAAAAAGTCAACGCGCATAAATCGATTTATGACTAACGACATCGTAATCAATAACCAAACATAAAAATAAATCCCTGATAATAAAGTTAAAATGGGATTCGTTTCTGAATCTGTCGCCCTAAGCAACATAAAAATAGACTGCAATACCCATACAATCGAAAGTAACCAAAAAGCAAATCGGTTCGCCTTTCGGTTACTTTGGAAATAATCTATAAAATATAAACTAATGCTACAAGCATATAAAATAATTGCAATATGATAAATAATACTGTTATTTAAAAAACTCATCCGATCATCCTTCCAAATTATAAAGATGGAACGGATGGTGTCCACACTCTTTTATGTTCTACTTCTTCCGCACGACTCTCTACTTCTTCCGTTTCTAAATCAAAAATCTTTGCAAATAACGCTAATTTTTCGCCCGCCCCCTCTTCAGCAGCTATTTCTTTTGCTACTAAAATTGGGTCTTTTAATAATTGGTTAATAATACTTTTCGTATGCTTACTAATTACTTTTTTCTCACGATCACTAAGATTTGGTATTTTTCGTTCAAGACTTTCCATCGTTTCGCTTTGAATTACAAGTGCCTTATCACGAAGAGCTGCTATTAACGGAACAACACCAAGTGTACTTAACCACGTTTTAAATAGAACAATTTCCTCTTCAATCATAAATTGAATTTTCTCTGCTTCTTTCAAACGCTCAGCACGATTTGCTTCCACTACTCCTTGCAGATCATCAATGTCATATAAGAAAGAACCTTCTAACTCATCAATTGCTGGATCAATATCACGTGGCACTGCAATATCAACCATAAATAAAGGACGACCAGAGCGCATTTTCTCTACCTTTGTCATCATCTCTTTCGTAATGACATACTCTGATGCACCAGTGGAACTAATTAAAATGTCCGCTTCTAATAATGCACATTGTAATTCACTTAAAGATTTTGCATGTCCCATATATTTCTCAGCCATTACTTCCGCTTTTGAAAGCGTTCTATTCATAACGGTTACTTTACGAGCACCGCTTCCGTATAAATTTTGTAATGCAAGTTCTCCCATTTTACCAGCACCAAGAATAAGTACATGACAATCTGTTAACTCACCAAATATTTTCTTTCCAAGTTCAACAGCAGCATAACTAACAGACATTGCACTCTCACCAATTGTTGTTTCTGAGTGAGCACGTTTTGCTAACGTAATGACTTGCTTAAACAATTCATTAAAAATTGTACCTGTCGCTTTTACTTGTTGCGCTTCTAAAAAGCTATCTTTTATTTGACCTAAAATCTGCGTTTCTCCAACTACCATAGAATCTAAACCGCACGTTACGCGGAATAAATGATCTATTGCACCATCTTGTTCAAAAATAGTTAAATATGGTGCGACTTCTTCTATTTCAAGCTGAAACCAATCAGCTAAAAACTTCTTAATATAATACCGTCCCGTGTGTAATTGATCGACAACAGCATAAATCTCAGTGCGATTACAAGTTGATACAATGACATTTTCTAACACGCTCTTTTGACTTTGTAATGTAGTCATTGCTTGTTCTAGCTCTGCTGCCTGAAATGTGAGTTTCTCACGAAATTCTACAGGGGCTGTTCGATAATTTACACTAACAACAAGAATATGCACGCAGCATGTCCCCCTTCACCCGTTTTATCACTTTATCTACTATCATAATACAACTTTCCTCTTATGAATCTGACAATCGTGTGAACAACCGATTATTTTTTATATATTCTCCGTATGTAATAAAGGAGATTCAGTAAAACTAATAAAAAGCTCCCTACTTTATAATGATTATAAATTAATAACTCTATTTGTACGTTACCAAAAAAAGTCCTCATAATCAAGTGATGGAAACTATTCCATATAAATTATAACATCATCTTTCCTATCTTCTTTCATCATGAAGGAAAATATGTATGATTGTTCCAAAATATAGCACACACTTTCTCAATACAATGTATTTGACATTGTATTTATTTTTCGTTATATTGGTTTTACAAAATTAAATTGTTCACAATTTAAAAAGAAAGGAGTTATTCATGATAGAAGATTCTTTGCATCTAGATAACCAACTTTGTTTTTCTATTTACGCCTGTTCTAGAGAGGTTACACGTTTTTATCGACCGTATTTAGACGAAATGGGTATTACGTACCCTCAGTACATTACTTTACTTGTACTATGGGAACAAGACGGACTAACAGTAAAAGAAATTGGAGAACGTCTATTTCTAGATTCCGGCACGTTAACACCTATGCTAAAACGGATGGAATCATTAAACCTTGTAAAACGTGTTCGTTCAAAAGAAGATGAGCGAAAAGTTTGTATTGAATTAACAGAACAAGGTAAAGATTTAAAAGAAAAGGCTTGTTCATTACCGAAAACGATGGCTACAAATTTAGGAATTACAGAGCAAGAGTATCGTTCTTTATTAACCCAATTAAATAAACTAATTGAAACAATGAAAACAATAAATGATAGAAAAGGGGAATAAACATGGATAAATTATATACTGCTTCAGTAACAGCAACAGGTGGAAGAAACGGGAAAGTAGTTTCAGATGATGGCATATTAAATCTTGATGTAAAAATGCCGAAAGCATTAGGTGGTGCTGGCGGGGAAGCAACAAACCCTGAGCAACTATTTGCCGCTGGTTATGCCGCTTGTTTTGATAGTGCATTGCAACTTGTCATTCGTACAAAACGAGTGAAAGTGGAAAGTACAGAAGTAACTGCTCACGTTTCTATCGGAAAAGATACAGATGGTGGTTTCGGACTATCTGCTGTACTTGACGTACATGTCGCTGGCGTTTCTCATGCCGAAGCACAAGAACTTGTAGAAGCCGCTCACGGTGTATGTCCGTACTCTAAAGCAACACGAGGGAATATTGAAGTAACATTAAACGTACGCTAAAAATTTATACAAACAAAAAACGCGCGACATTCGTCACGCGTTTTTTGTTTTTGTCATTTTATGAATTGCCTTCCACGCTTCTTCTTTTCCAAGTCCTGTTTCAGAAGAGAATAGAACGATTTCATCGCCAATTTCAACAGCAAGCGTTTCTTTTACAACTTTTAAATGCTTTTGCCATTTCCCTTTCGGAATTTTATCGGCTTTCGTCGCAATAATAATTGTTGGAATTTCATAATGCTTTAAGAAATCATACATCATCACATCATCGTTTGTTGGTTGGTGACGTAAATCTACTACTAATACAGCTGCATCTAATTGCTCACGTGTTGTAAAGTACGTTTCAATCATCTTGCCCCATGCTGCACGTTCCGTTTTAGATACTTTCGCATATCCATAACCTGGAACGTCAACAAAATGCATCATTTCATTGATTAAGAAAAAGTTTAGCGTTTGCGTTTTTCCTGGTTTAGAAGAAATACGTACTAACTTTTTACGATTTAAAATTTTATTAATGAAGGAAGACTTCCCGACATTTGAACGACCTGCTAATGCAATTTCTGGTAAATCACTGTCTGGATATTGTTCTGGTTTAACAGCACTAATTACAATATCTGCTTTTGTTACTTTCATTGTTTCACTCCTACTAATGCGTGCTCCAATACTTCGTCTAAATGAGATGCAAGCACAAACGTAAGATTTTCTTTTACGCTTTCTGGAATATCATCTAAATCTTTCTCGTTCTCTGCTGGCAAAATAATTTTTGTTAAGCCTGCGCGATGAGCACTTAATGTTTTTTCTTTCAATCCACCAATTGGTAATACACGGCCACGAAGTGTAATTTCACCTGTCATACCAACTTCTTTACTTACAGGAATACCTGTTAGTGCAGAAATAAGTGCCGTTGCCATCGTAATACCTGCTGACGGTCCATCTTTTGGAACTGCTCCTTCTGGAACGTGAATATGAATATCATTTTTCTCATGGAAATTTGGATCAATATGAAGCTCTTCGGCACGAGAACGAATATAGCTAAACGCAGCTTGTGCTGATTCTTTCATAACATCCCCAAGTTTCCCTGTTAAAATTAATTTCCCTTTACCTGGCGCTACAGACACTTCAATTGCAAGTGTATCGCCGCCCGCTGCTGTATAAGCTAACCCGGTTGCCATTCCGACTTGGTCTGTTTTCTCTGCTTGCCCATAACGGAATATGTGTTTACCAAGTAAATCTACAATATTTTTCTCTGTCACAACAATACGTTTACGTTCCGCTGTAACGATAATTTTCGCTGCTTTACGACAAACTTTTGCAATTTGGCGCTCTAGCGTACGAACACCAGCCTCACGTGTATAATAACGAATAATTTCAAGAAGCGCTTCATCACGTACTTGTAAATTACCTTTTCGTAAGCCATGCTCTTTTAATTGTTTCGGCAATAAATGCTCTCGAGCAATGTGCACCTTTTCCAGTTCTGTATACCCAGCAATCGAAATAATTTCCATACGGTCAAGTAATGGACCCGGAATACTTGAAAGTGTATTAGCGGTTGCTACAAACATAACTTTCGATAGATCATATGGTTCTTCAATGTAATGATCACTGAAGTTATGATTTTGTTCTGGATCTAACACTTCAAGTAATGCTGCTGATGGATCGCCACGGAAATCGTTAGACATTTTATCAATCTCATCTAATAAGAAGACTGGATTAACTGTTTTCGCCTTTTTCATACCTTGAATAATGCGTCCCGGCATTGCTCCAACGTATGTACGACGGTGACCACGAATTTCAGATTCATCACGCACACCACCAAGGGATACACGGACAAAATTACGATTTAATGATGTCGCAATTGAACGAGCTAACGAAGTTTTCCCGACCCCTGGAGGGCCTACTAAACAAAGGATAGGTCCTTTTAATGAGTTCGTCAATTTTTGTACAGCTAAATATTCAAGCACTCGCTCTTTTACTTTTTCAAGACCGTAATGATCTTTGTTTAAAATCTCTTCAGAATGAACAAGATCAATCATATCCTCTGTCGCTTCTGTCCACGGAAGTGCTAATAACCAATCAATATAATTGCGAATAACACCGCTCTCCGCAGAACTTGCTGGTAGCTTTTCATAACGATCTAATTCTTTCAGTGCAGCCTTCGTTGTTTCTTCAGGCATTCCTGACTGTTCAATTTTCTCACGAAGTTCTTCAACTTCCCCGCCCTTACCTTCTTTATCGCCAAGTTCAGTTTGAATCGCCTTCATTTGCTCACGTAAGAAATATTCTTTTTGCGTGCGTTCCATTGAACGTTTCACTTTTTGTCCAATTTTCTTTTCTAAACTAAGTAACTCTTGTTCATCTTGAATAATTGAAATAAGTGTATGTAATCGTTCTTTCACAGATACAATCTCTAAAATTTCTTGTTTCTGTTTCGTTTTAATTGGCAAGTGAGAAGCAATTAAATCAGCTAGTCTTCCTGGTTCTTCTACATCAGCTACCGTTGCAAATGTTTCATTTGATACTTTTTTCGAAACTTTAATATATTGTTCGAAATGCTCCAGTAACGTACGCATAAGAGCTTTCTCTTCTAAATCATCTTCCACTTTTTCAGTTACCGTTTTAATAGAAACTTGTACTACATTTTCTTCCTCGATAAACTCTACTACTTCTGCTCTATGTAAACCTTCTACAAGGACACGAAGCGTACCGTTCGGCAATTTTAACATTTGCTTCACTTTCGCCACTGTACCTACACTATATATGTCATCTTCTTTCGGATCATCGATATTCATTTCTTTTTGCATCGCTAAAAAGATGATATTTTCATCCATTGCCGCCTGCTCTAGTGCCTGTATCGATTTATCACGTCCTACATCAAGATGCAGAACCATCGTTGGATATACGAGAACGCCTCTTAATGGTAGGAGGGGTACGATTCTTTCATTCGTATTCATACTAGACATAGCACCTCCATAATAAATTAAACTCCTGTTCAACTATTTTATATTACAATACATCTAGATGCAATTGCAGAGATTCTGAGCAATTGTAAATCCCTTGTTTTTTCTCCCTTATGAAAAGAAAAAAAGACTCCGCTTAAGCATACAAACTTAAACGAAGTCTGGCAAATTTTATTATCATTCATTCTCACATGGATTGTGCATCTGTTTCGTCTACAGTAGTATGTACATCAAGCTCTCGATGCATATTTTCCTGCATAAATGTTAGCTCAAATACTTCTTTTAACTTACGCACAGGAATGATTTCAATTCCCTTTATTGTGTACAAAAACGGTTGCATGTTTTCAGCAGGAATAATGACTTTCTTAGCTCCTGCTTTTTTCGCAGCCTTTATTTTTGCGTACACACCACCAATAGGCTTCACTTCTCCATGTATACTTATTTCACCTGTCATCGCCACTTCATTATTCACATATGTACGATGCACGGCTGAGTAAACACCCGTTGCCATAGCAATCCCTGCAGAAGGACCATCGATCGGGATACCACCTGGAAAATTAATATGTATATCGTACCCTTCTGGCAACACATCTAAAGAACGAAGTACTGTTAATACATTATCTACAGAACCTTTCGCCATACTTTTACGACGAATTGATTTCGTTTGGCTACCAATACTTTCCTCTTCTACAATACCGGTAACATTTACCGCCCCTTTATCTTTCGCCGTGATTGCTGTTACTTCTATTTCTAATAACGCTCCTGTATTCGGTCCGTATACAGCAAGTCCGTTTACAAGACCGATCCTCGGAATAGGGTAAATACGTTTTTCATATTTCGGTGCAAGCTGACTAGAATGAACAACCCACTCTATATCTTCATCTTTAATGAAAGAACGTTCTTCATTTATCGCCATACCAGCAGAGATTTGCACGAGATTGATTGCTTCTCGTCCATTCCTTGCATACATACCAATCATTTCAATACCGTTCTCACCGATTTGCATTTCCACTTTGTCGGCTGCATTCTTCGCTACTTTTTGAATTTCTTCTGTATCTAGTTCACGGAAAAATACCTCTAAGCAACGAGACCGAATAGCAGGTGGAATTTCCTCTGGTGAACGTGTTGTCGCTCCAACTAAGCGGAAATCTGCTGGTAAACCTTTTTGAAAAATATCATGTATATACGTTGGAATCATCGTATTCTCTTCACTATAGTACGCACTTTCTAAAAATACTTTTCGATCTTCTAACACCTTTAACATTTTGTTCATTTGAATCGGATGTAGTTCACCAATTTCATCAATAAACAAAATACCACCATGTGCATCTGTTACTGCGCCTTTTTTCGGTTGTGGAATACCTGCTTGCCCCATCGCACCAGCACCTTGATAAATCGGATCATGAACCGAGCCAATTAAAGGATCTGCAATACCACGTTCATCAAACCGAGCTGTCGTCGCATCAAGTTCGATAAATGTTGCATTCGTACGAAATGGAGATTTCGGATTTCGTTTCGCCTCTTCTAATACAAGACGCGCTGCTGCTGTCTTTCCGACACCCGGCGGGCCATATATGATTACATGTTGCGGATTCGGACCACAAAGAGCCGCTTTTAACGACTTAATCCCGTCTTCTTGCCCTACAATATCTAAAAAGGATGTAGGGCGCACCTTTTCCGCAAGCGGCTCTGTTAGAGAAATCTCACGCATTTTACGAAGCTGTTCTAATTCTTTTTTTGATTCTCGATCAATTGAAACTTTTTGTGTTCGCTGATTTCGAAGTAAGTGCCAAAAATATAATCCGACAATTACACCAAAAACAAGTTGAACAAGTAAAAATATATTTGTCCAGCTCATCATTTATTTCCTCCCGCAATGTTTTATCATTTAGTATTTCCGCGGAAGAACGTAGCTAAACATAAAGAAAAACAGCAATTATAAAAATTGCTGTTTCTCTTTCGCATTATGCAGATGTTTTTGTATCAAGTACAGTACCGTCTTGTAGCACCAATTTCGGTGGCTCATTATCAGCTACTGTTTCTTTCGTAAGAATACACTTCTCGATATCTTTGCGAGATGGAAGTTCAAACATTACATCAAGCATTAAGCCTTCAATAATAGAACGAAGTCCACGAGCACCTGTTTTACGTTCAATTGCTTTTTTCGCAATCTCAATCAGTGCGCCTTCTTCAAACTCTAACTCAACATCGTCAAGCTCCAACAGTTTTTGGAATTGCTTAACAAGTGCATTTTTCGGTTTCGTTAAAATATCAACAAGAGCATCTTCATCAAGTGGCTCTAGGTTCGCAATAACTGGAAGACGACCGATAAACTCTGGAATTAAACCAAATCTTAAAAGGTCCTCTGGTAATACGTGAGATAGAACATGCTTTTCATTTACATCAGCATTTTTCTTCTCTGAACCAAATCCAATTACTTTTTCACCAAGGCGACGTTTAATAATTGGCTCAATGCCATCAAACGCTCCACCACAAATGAATAGGATATTCGTTGTATCAATTTGAATGAATTCTTGATGCGGATGCTTACGACCACCTTGAGGTGGAACGCTTGCTACAGTACCTTCTAAAATTTTCAGAAGTGCCTGCTGTACACCTTCACCAGATACATCACGTGTAATTGATGGATTTTCGGACTTACGTGCCACTTTATCAATCTCATCAATATAAATAATTCCTTTTTCCGCTTTTTCTACATCATAATCAGCCGCTTGAATTAGTTTTAGTAAAATGTTTTCTACATCTTCCCCAACGTATCCAGCTTCTGTTAAAGATGTTGCGTCCGCGATTGCAAATGGAACATTTAAAATACGCGCTAATGTTTGTGCCAATAATGTTTTACCACTACCTGTTGGCCCAATAAGTGAAATATTACTCTTCGCTAATTCTACATCATCAATTTTGCTGTTAGAATTAATACGTTTGTAATGGTTATATACCGCTACCGCTAGTGCTTTTTTCGCGTTATCTTGTCCGATGACATACTCATCTAAGATTTCACGAATTTCTACCGGTTTCGGTACATCTTTGAATTCTACTTCTTCGTCCTTCGCAAGCTCCTCTTGTACAATTTCAGTACAAAGCTCGATACACTCGTCACAAATGTAAACACCTGGACCTGCAACTAACTTTCGAACTTGCGTTTGTGTTTTACCACAGAAAGAACATTTTAATTGCCCTTTTTCATCATTAAATTTAAACATATTTTCACACCCCTTACAAAGTGCTAACCTCTTGCCTTCGTATGTACACGATAAATGTATCGTATGTAAATACATATTATGTCACTACGTAGCGAGAAATACAAATAATATGACTAGTTATGTACAAATAAAAAGTTTTTAAAACTTTTGAAATATGTATATTCGACTTATAAAGGAACTTTTCCTTCTTCATCGAAAAGTTTTATAAATATATTTCTATATTTATAAAACAAGGCACGATTAAAATCGCGCCTTGTTATTTTATTATGCAGCGTTTTCTACTAAGAAGTCTACAGCTTTACGCACTTTAAGATCTTCAGATAAAGCGTCTGCGCTTCCAAGAGCTTGCTTGATAGCGTCTACTGGCATACCGTACATTTCAGCCATTTTTTCAACTTCTGCAGTTACTTCTTCTTCAGTAACTTCGATGTTTTCAGCTTCAATGATAGCTTCAAGAACAAGATTGATTCTTACACGTTTTTGTGCATCCTCTTTCATTTGCTCTTTTAATTTGTCAGCATCAGTACCTGTGAATTGGTAGTAAAGCTCAAGGTTCATACCTTGTTGGCTTAAACGTTGCTCGAATTCACGAACCATACGATCTAACTCAGTGTCGATCATAGCTTCTGGAATATCGATTTCAGCGTTAGCAGCAGCTAATTCTACTACTTCGTCACGTACTTTGTGCTCAGCTTCGTGCTTTTTGCCTTCTTCTAAGTTTGTACGAAGTTTTGTTTTTAATTCATCAAGAGTTGCAACTTCTTCGTCAGCCTCTTTAGCGAACTCGTCGTTTAACTCAGGAAGTTCTTTTGTTTTGATTTCGTGAATTGTTACTTTGAATGTTGCTGGTTTGCCAGCTAATTCAGCAGCATGGTACTCTTCTGGGAATGATACTTCAACGTCTTTAGACTCACCAGATTTAAGACCAATTACTTGCTCTTCGAAACCTGGGATGAAAGTACCAGAACCGATTGCAAGAGAATAGTTTTCGCCTTTTCCGCCTTCAAATGCTTCGCCATCAACGAAACCTTCGAAGTCGATTACAGCTGTATCACCATTTTCAATAGTTCCTTCTTCTTTAACAACTAGTTCAGCTTGACGCTCTTGTAAAGCTTTTACTTCATTCTCTACATCTTCGTCAGTTACAGTTGTTTCAACTTTTTCTACTGCTAAACCTTTGTACTCACCTAATTTAACTTCAGGTTTCACTGTAACTTTTGCAGTGAAGATAAGGTTAGCATTTTTTTCGAACTTCTCAATATCGATTTCAGGATGAGCAACTGGGAAGATACCAGCTTCATCGATTGCTTCACCGTATGCTTTTGGTAAGATGATATCTAAAGCATCTTGGTATAAAGATTCGATACCAAAGCGTTGTTCGAATAACGGACGAGGCATTTTTCCTTTACGGAAACCTGGTACGTTGATTGTTTTTACTACTTTTTTGAACGCAGCGTCGATAGAGTTGTTTACTTCTTTAGCATCAACTTCAATTGTTAAAACGCCTACGTTACCTTCTAATTTTTCCCATTTTGCAGCCATTTATTCTTTCCCTCCAACTATAATAATGTATGCACATACCTCTATAGATCAAAATATTCATTATCTCTCTTTCGAAATAATAAATGTACAAATAATCCTCTAGCAAATGCTTTCAGATATAATGTTCCAATCTACTAGTTGTCTAAAAGACAACTACGGTATATTTTGTTCGAGACTAATATGAAACATATTAAGTAAGAGAATTACACTTCTCTTCTCTTACAAACAGACAGATTTCTGCCTTTTGCAACCCTTACATTATAACATAGAATATGCTCGTTTCAAGAACTGAACGATTCTTTTTCATAATTATACGGGCAAATATCCTTCTCTTTCAACACGCAATAACCATTGATAGGCAATATGAAACTCTTCTAATTCAATATTATATGCTGTCATAAGTTCTTCTTCATCAATAGCCAATCCGAAACGCTTTCTTCCAATTCTCTCTAAAACAGCAGCCCAAATCTCTACTTTATCCATTAATAGTGCAAATGGGAAAACGCTAATTTGTAATTCTTTCCAATATGCAACCATCGCACTAAATATATCGGGATAATTTTGCTCCAATCGGCTTGATAATGTATGTATAATGTTATCGGATTGCTCCTCATTATGACCTGTAAATGCTGGAATCACTTTAACCCTATTTCCAAACTTTTCTACTTCTATCTCTTCTTCTACTTGATTTTCTATCATTTTATACAAAATAGAAGTTTTCAAATAAGGATGTTGCTTTTCGTCTATTAAAAATTTCTTTAAAACAGGTAATGCGAGATCCAAGTCTTTTAACGAAATCTGTTGAATCGCTCTCAGCTTTTGCCCAAAGTTTTCTCCAAAAATCTCCTTAGTAAATTCATCCAATTCGAAATTTGAATCAATTAGCGACGTGTCTTCTTCATTTAGCATACCTTCTGCAAATAAAGCGAGTTGCGCTAATTTTTCCTTTTGCTCAGGCATTATATCTTTCGTTCGCAAAACTTTTTCAACAGTTTCAATAACGCCTTCATAATCATTTGTTTGAACTAAAATCGTCACATACGTTTCAAGAATATCACCAAATAAGACAGCTCCTGTTTCAAGCAGCTGTTCACATTTGTCTTTCGCTTCTTCCATACGTTTTAATTCCAGCAAACAAATAACGGAAGCTAATTCCGTTTGTTCCGTTTCTGCATTATACTGACGTAATATTTCAAAGCAGCGCAATGCATCTTCGAATTCCCGCTCTTTCAGTGCTAAAAAACCTTCATCAATATAGCGTTCTGATAGTTGCGGAAACAATACGACCGTATTTTCTTTTTTATCCATACGTCCGCCTCTTTTTCTAGATTTTAATGATCTTCAAAGTAAATATATCAAATGCGTAATAAGAACACAACAATCTAAAACCTTTTGTTTGAAATATAAAAATATTCTATTTTTATATTTCAATACAGCTAAATCTTTATTAAAAAATCAAAATTATACAAATAAAAATCCTCAGCAACAGACGCAGAGGATTCATCATTAATGGAAAGCTTTTATAATTGTGGGGTATATTACAAGGGTAATAATTTGGAGAACAATAATTGCCATAACAATCATGCTAAAATAGAAGATTGGCTTACTTCGCTTCATTAAAAACATAATAATAAGCATCGTGCAAGCAAACAAACTTAAGAAAAACAAACTCGTGGTCGAACTAAGTATACCACTCGGGACAAAGAACAATAACACTACACTACAAGTACCTATAATTCCAAATAACCATTCCATTCATTCACTCATTCCCTTTCCCTCTCATGGTAGTTTTTTTACTAAGCGATTAAATGTTTTACAACATCAACTACATACGTTAATTTCTCATACGCTACAAATCCAAAAGCAACTGTTAAGCCTGTTACAACTAATCCCTTCATCATTTCTTCCTCCTCGTTTTATCGTTGTTACCTTCATTATAAAAGATTAGCAATTTCTTACCATCGAACTACCTTACAGTTACCTTACAGAATTGTAAGATTTCAAAAGGGTTAGAAAAACACCTCCTATCGCTTGAGGTGCTTTCATGGAATTTCTCTATAATCACTTGCAATATTAACTTTTTCTCTTGATAATTTTTCGGAGAATCAACTCTCAAACTAATGGATTTATTAAATAATTTAGGATCGAAATAATATTCGTTATTTTTCTTAACTTACCTTCAAATATTTTCGCCTTACAAGAAAACATTTTGTTAAAATCATGTTAATATATTTTTGTATAATTAAGAATTTAAAAGGGGGATTATATATGTTTAAAAAAATGGCTGCAGATGTATTAGGACTAAGCGATGTAGGGTCTGTCATTACACCGAAAGATTACGATAAGGTTGATGCTGATGATTACGTGATGCATGAAGATGGAGAGAAAATTTATTTTCTAATTAAATCAAAATCAGATGAATATTGTTTCACAAACAAAGGATTAATCCACTTAGATGGCACAAGCGCAACAAGTAAAAAACGTACACTACGCCGCTTTAGCTATAGTAAATATCAAATTAAAAACGTAGCACTTGAAACTGCCGGAACGATTGATTTAGATGTAGAAATTAAGTTTCAAATGGGAGATGAGCATTATTCAATTGATGTTCATAAAAAATACATTGAAGAATTAAAAGATTTATATAAGGCTTTACTTAAAATAGAAGAAATTTCATACGACAACGATATTACATTGCAGTATGCACATAAAAGTCTAGATATGGCATCTAACGCTTTTAGCCGTATTTCAAATGCACAAGTAAATTTAGCAGAGCAATTTAAAGAGATAAATGAAATCGCCTTTAACTGGCTCGTTGATACGAAGAAACAATATAATGTGAAAGATTATGGTTTTGTCTTTGAGAAGTTTATTAATAACTAAACAAAAAACCTTGTTATCAAAAAATAACAAGGTTTTCTTAGCGCCCCAGGAGAGATTCGAACTCTCGGCCCGCTCATTTCCATACTATTTTATATATTTTGATCGCAGTCTTAATATATCTTCCTCTTCGCGAATGCCTGCCGATCCCTTCCTCACATTTTTTACGACAGTCCAATTCGGGTTAGTTTCATCACCGATGTTCTGTATTGTAAAGTTACCGTCACCATATTTTCGTTGACCTTCTGCCAATTTCTCCGTTAAATCATTCTCTTTTGCTCTCGCCATCTTTGCGCCATCTCCCTTTTTTATACAACCTTCTTAAACTGTCCAACCAATCACACGTCCAGTCAATTGGAGATTCTCGTTTTCCGCTTCTATTAATTGTAACACACTGTCGGGGATAAGTTTCGATAACGGGTGCTCAATCGTACTAGAATGATAAAAAGTTTTATAACACTCTAAGTGAACAATTGGGATAATATAGATATGGATTTAAGTTCCATCATAAGCCTATTGATTCTTTAAATTAAACAAGAGAAATAGAGCGCATAAATGGCGCTCTTTTCTTAATGCACTTTAATCTGTTGTATATAATAATTATTATATGTTACGTTATATTTTTTACACCTCTTGCACATACATCAATTTTTAGACAAACAAAAAACCTTGTTATCAAAAGATAACAAGGTTTTCTTAGCGTCCCAGGAGAGATTCGAACTCCCGACCGTACGCTTAGAAGGCGTATGCTCTATCCGGCTGAGCTACTGGGACATGGAGCGGGTGAAGAGAATCGAACTCTCGACCAGAGCTTGGAAGGCTCTTGTTTTACCACTAAACTACACCCGCATATGTTATTTTATTTTTCTTCGTTAGCGCTGTTGCCCTATCGACAATATTTATTATATGTATATCCATACATAAAGTCAACACCTTTTTTAAAAGAGGATAATTTTTCTTATCCTCTTTTAAAAACTGCTTGTTCAACTAGTTGTCCGTCTAATGTTTCAAAGCGAACATCTATATGTTTTTCATTCATTTCTAATAAGGCAAATGTCTTTTCTACACGCTGACGTGGTAATAAAATACTTCCTGGATTGATAAATAAAACTCCATCAATAAATTCCGCACCTAATACGTGAGAATGTCCGAAGCATGCAACTTGTGCCCCCACTTCTTCTGCATAGTACGCTAACGTTTGTAAAGTCATTTTCACGTTATGACGATGTCCATGCACAACTAAGAAGCGAATGCCATCTACGTCAGTTACAATTTCATCTTGAAAGTTAGCATAATCACAATTTCCTTTTACAACATGGAAACCTTGCAGTTCTTCATGAGCAGGCGTTAACTCCGAATCACCACAATGGATCATGACATCTACTTTCCCTTCATATTTCTCTTTTAACTGCTGTAATTCCTTCACAGAGCTATGACTATCGCTTACGATTAAAGCTTTCATCAATCTCTCTCCCTCATTCTCCTAAAAACCATTCCGGAATTTTTTCTTCTAACTTACGAAGAGCACGTCCGCGGTGACTAATGGCATTTTTCTCATCTGAACTTAGTTCTGCCATCGCTTTTTTATATGCTTCTACATAAAAGATTGGATCATATCCAAAGCCGTTTTCCCCGCGGCGCTGTTCTAAAATGTACCCTTCACACGTTCCATTCACAATGACCGGTTCTTTATCCGCTTCTGGGAATGCAACTGCTAATGCACAGTAGAAACGCGCTTTACGTTTTTCAAAGTCAATTCCATTTAATTCTTGTAACACTTTATCCATGTTCGCTTGATCGTCTTTCGGCTCTCCTGCAAACCGGGCTGAATACACGCCTGGTTTTCCGTTTAGAGCATCTACGATCAGACCTGAATCATCCGCAATTACGATAGAATCCAACTGTCTACTCAAACTATCTGCTTTTAAGATTGCATTTTCTTCAAACGTTTCACCAGTTTCTTCGACTTCTTCAATATGAGGAAAATCGTGTAATGATTTCACTTCTAAATCAAAGCGCTCAAATAACTCAGCAAACTCACGCACTTTCCCCATATTTTTTGTCGCAACAACAACTTGTTTCATATTTTCCACCTCTACTCTATATGAGATACGATGTCACCTAACGCTTCTTTTTGCATGTCAATTAGTTGGAAAATGCCTTGTTCCGCAGCATCAAGTAGTTCATTTAACTGTGTTCTGCTAAACGTCGCTTCTTCTCCAGTTCCTTGCACTTCGACAAACTGACCTTTTCCAGTCATAATCACGTTCATATCAACGTCCGCTTTAGAATCTTCTGCATAGTTTAAATCTAAAACAACACCTTGCTCTTCCACAATTCCTACTGACGTTGCTGCTAAATAATCTTTTACTGGAATTTTAGATACTTTTTCTGCTTGTAATAACTTCTCAAACGCTAATACCATCGCTACATATGCACCTGTAATAGAAGCTGTTCTCGTTCCACCATCTGCTTGAATAACATCACAGTCAATCCAAACTGTTCTCTCGCCAAGTGCTTCTAAGTCAACTACCGCACGTAATGCTCGTCCAATTAAACGCTGGATTTCCATTGTACGTCCAGTTACTTTCCCTTTACTTGACTCCCTGATTGTACGTTGTTCTGTTGCACGCGGAATCATCGCGTATTCAGCTGTTACCCAGCCCTTTCCTTCCCCGCGCATAAACGGTGGGACACGCTCTTCAATTGTCGCTGAGCAAATTACCTTTGTATCCCCAACTTCAATTAATACTGATCCTTCTGGGTGTTTTAAATAATTCGTATGAATATGTATATGGCGTAATTCTGTTTTCTCTCTACCATCTACTCGCATAAAAATAACCTCCTCATAACTACTTGTTAGTATAGCCAAATTTAAATGTATGATATGTATACAATAAAAGAAGGGGAACCCAAAAAGCAATTCCCCTTTCTTACTTAAGTATATCAAATTATCCACGATTAAAAACTACCTGTATTCACGTTTTCTGGACGATCTACAGGTTTTATTAACTTTCCGCCCTTTTCATCTATAAGATTTGCTTTACCATTTACCTCAATAGAAACACTTTTTACGCCTTTCTTTTCTGTTAAAGATAAAACTAACGACTTCAATACGTAATTTGAAACCATATTTTTATCTGGGTTTACAAATATATTTTCATTAAAGTTTAATGTAAGATTTCCGTCTTGCAATTTTGGATTCGTAATAAGCTTAACTCCTGGGTTAAAATCATTCAGGAGCGATTGATGAATCGGTCCTTTTACAAGTTCATCTATAATGGTTGCATAATCATTTTCTTTTCCCTCTACAACGCGGCGTGTTACCGGTACATAATAGTGCTGCTTATCATTATTTTGCGCCATAAAGTAAAGCGTAACTGGTTTTGTATTTGTTACATCTGCTACTTGTTCATCATCAAAGTTAATACCATTCGCACGACTCACCCCTTCTCCAAGCGGTGTACCCGCGACAGGCATCTTCGCTAACTTTTCACCATTTATCTGAAACTGCACTTGTTTTATTTCTTTAAATTGAGTCAAAGTCCACGCTACTGACTCAACAATTTGACGCTCTTCTTCTTTTGCATAGTTTTTCATTTCTTTAGAGAAATCAATTACTGCTGTCCCATCTTTTTTCAAATCTAGAGTCATCGATGTATTTGCTGGAATAACCGCACGGAACCCATTCGGTAATAAATCAGTTACCGGCCCATCTTTCACAAGGTATTCTAGCGTTTGCTGTATTACTTCATTCGCTTTCGGAGTAGGCATTGCGATTGTTTGCGGTACAACATATCCATTTTTATCAACTAAGTATATTTCTCTATTTATCGTTTGCCCTTGTTTATTTTGAGCCGTCCCTTTCTTTTCACCATCTGTATACGTAACTTTTTTTGGTGGATCAATTTGTTCGGTCGCTTTCTCCTGATTTATGAAGCCGCACCCTGTTAATAAAACAGCACTTACCGTAGCACCAATAACCCATTTAAAAGTGGATTTAGGCATGCCTTTCCCCCCCTAAAAACTAAGTTTGTACTATTATGTATACGAGCTATTTCACGTTTTAGAACAAGCTGTGCTTCTTATAAAGTGAAACTTTAATCAGCAGGGTCTTACTGCCCGGCAAATAGCGGGATAAACAAAAAAACCCTGATTTCTCAGGGGTTCACTTATATGAATTCTATTATTATTCTTCTAAATGAATATGCTTCACATTTTCAATCGGCTGACCGAACCATTTTGATGCAATTTCTTTAAATAGGCCTATTTTCCCTGTTGTTAAGAAGAGATGATCACTTTGTTCCTCTCCCTCATTCAACATTTTACTATGATATAAAATTGTACTTACTTCACGCGCTGTTTCATCACCAGAACTAATTAGTTGCACTTTATCTCCCATTACCTTTTTAATAACAGGACCTAAAATTGGATAATGTGTACAACCTAAAATAAGTGTATCAATATCGGTATTTTTCAGCGGTTGCAATGTTTCTCTTACAACTTCATACGCCATTTCACTTTCGAAATTCCCACTTTCTACAAGTTCGACGAAAGGCGGACATGCTAAACTTTCTACCATAACACGGTTATTAATAGACTTTAACGCTTCTTCGTATGCACCACTTTTCACCGTTCCAATCGTACCAATAATCCCAACATGATACGTATTTGTCACTTTTAAAGCTGTACGTGATCCTGGGTGAATAACTCCCACTACCGGAATTGGTAATTGTTTCTGCATTTCTTCTAATACAACCGCAGTTGCTGTATTACACGCAATAACTAACATCTTGATATTTAAATCTAGTAAATGCTCCGTCATTTCCCACGTAAATTGACACACTTCTTCTCGAGAACGTGGACCATAAGGGCAACGCGCTGTATCCCCTAAATATATAATACGCTCTTTCGGCAACTGACGAATTAATTCCTTCGCTACAGTTAAACCACCAACTCCTGAATCGATAACACCGATTGCTCTATTCAACTTCATCACCCGTTTTCTCATTCATCATCTTATTTTATCATTATATTTTACACACTTTAAGTTCGCTCACTTAAACTGCTTCTGTATGAAAATTTTCATTTGTACCTGTATAGACTAGGACCTTTTTTATTTTGCTCCTTTTTTTCATAATTTGCAAGACAGAAAAATAACCGACCTTCTATACGAAAGTCGGTTTCTTCTATATAAAGTGCATATTTACCTCGCTATTTGCCGGGCAGTAAGACCCTGCTAATTAAAGTTTCACTTTATTGCTCCATCTTTTTTTTGGAAAGAAGACATTCCTATTAATAAGAAGAAATGAGCAGAAATTAAAAGGACGATAATTTATTTACAGCCCTTTTTATAGCCTTACCTATTCCCACGCTAGACTGCGGATTTTGCCCTGTAATTAAACGACCATCCACTACAACATGTGGCGTAAAATTAGGAGCTACATAAAACAAGGCCCCTTCTTCTTTCAATTTACTTTCTAGCAAAAATGGAACTCGCTTTTCTAAATGTACAGCTTTTTCTTCATCGTTTGTATAACCTGTTATACGCTTACCGGCAACAAAAAACGAACCATCTTTATTTTTCACACCAACTAAAGAACTTACCCCGTGACAAACAGCCGCTACAATCCGGTTATTGTTATACATATTCTCAATTAAATTTGCTACATATGGATTACCTGGAAAATCTACAATCGCCCCGTGTCCACCACCAAATAATACCGCATCATACTCTGAAGAATGGACAGTTGAAATCGCCCTCGTATTTTGCAATAAAGAAGCGACATGCTTAAATTCACGAGGTATGCCATTCGGAATAGATACTCTATCAATCGGCACTCTTCCGCCTTTTATAGAAACAATATCAACATCGAACTTAGCTTTTTTAAATAAAAGATAAGGAGCTGCGAGCTCTTCCAGCCACAAACCAGTCGGGTGTCCATTCATATCATGAGCACTTGTTGAAACTAACAGTATCCTTTTCAACATATCCCCTCCTTATTACCTATTTATGTATGAAACGTTTTTATCATTCATATAGCACGTGAAACAAACAGAAAAATAGCCGACTCTTTTTATAAAAGTCGGCTGCTTTCTTATAGTTCGAGCTCTCCCATGCGAAGAAGCTCAACAACTGCTTGTGAACGTCCTTTAACCCCTAGCTTTTGCATTGCGTTTGAGATGTGGTTGCGAACTGTCTTTTCACTTATAAAAAGTTCACCTGCAATTTCTTTCGTTGTTTTATCTTGAACCAGTAATTCAAATACTTCTCTCTCTCTCTTTGTGAGTAAAGGTTTAGATTGATACGCTTTTTCCTTCAACTGGTATAACCCTCCTTGCTTAAGCCAGAGCTGTGTATGTGTAAGTTGGGTGTTTATTTAGTCAAGATATTGTATGAACGAAATGTGCAGGTGGTGAATAAAAATGGGCTTTATTTCCTATGTTATTTTAGACTTTTATACAGTGCGGACACTCTTTTTATCCACTTACTTTCCAGTACGCCATATTTGTTCTAGCAATATACTTACAACTGTACCTACAAATAAACCATTCCCGAATATATATTGCATAACAGACGGCAATGATTGGAGTGCTCCAGACGGTAAAAACATAACGCCGCTGCCAAATAATACTGCAACGCCTAAAATCGTTATATTCCTTTCACTCATCGGCACTTGTTTTATATTATTAAATCCAATTCCAATTAACTGTACGAACGAAGCCATTAACACTGCAGATGCGACAGCGGATGGCAACGATGCTAAGTAACGAATAATACTCGGAAACAGCGACATTACGACTAGTAATATACATGCTAGTAAGAACGATCGTATATACTTTTGTTTTGTTAAACGTATAAATCCCGCTGTCGCCGGTAGCGGCACGACACCTACAGTTGAAAATACGGAAGAAATGATATGTGAAATCCCTCCAACCCACGTACCATCCTTCAACTGTTTTTGTTCAATAGTCGCTTTATGAATCGTAGCTTGATTAATCGCTATAATAGCTGCCACTGTATTTGAAACTAAAATACATACCATAACGAAACTCGATACAGCCATCCCTGTATTCCACTTTGGAAGACCCCAAGCAAATATTTGTGGAAGTTGCACAAAATGAGTTACTTGAGATGGGATTGTCACTTTCCCTGCAATGAGAAAAATAATCCACCCACTAATTAATCCTATTAAAACGGCATAACTTTTAACGAAACCTTTTCCAAAATTAGATAGTATAATAACGAACAGAAATATACTAAACGCGATTATTGCTGTAAATCCATCAATTTGAGAAATAGTAGCTGTAATTCCTAGCATTCCTTTTAAAAATACACCACTTAATTGTAAACATAATAAAAGTAAAAACGTCCCTGTCACAACCGGCGTAAATAAAAATAAAATACGTCCAATAAAACCAGTTACTCCTAATCCTATTAAAATAACACCGGAAATGATCATTCCTAATTCCAAAATTTGCAGTGTACTATGTAATTGATCCTGTCCGGCCGTTGCATAAGCAAGTACGGTAAATACACCAACCCAAGATCCAGCTGGCCCATCCGCAATTGGTAGTCTATGTCCAATCCATCCTTGTAAAAAAGAAGATATACCAACTACAAAAAACGTACGCTGCATTAAATAAAATATTTCTTCCGTCGTAAGATGAAATAACCCACCAACGACAATTGGTAGTGCGATTGAATTCGCTAATAAAAATATAAACCATTGCAAAGTTCCCATAATATGATTTTGGTTATGTTGATTGTCCAAATTTTTCATCCCTTCTAGCTTTCCTATACGAAATATATTGTAAGAATAAAAAAGAAGAGTTCTATATTCTCAATTAGAACCCTCCTCAAATTATTTAAACGATTCTTCTACACAAGATTATTTAATTCCACCTTATTTAAACTTCCAACAACAATATCCCCTTTATACACGACTAAACGCTTTTCTGTTTGACGCGCTACCGCTTCAGCAGTACATGTTGCATTCGTTAAAACAAAGCTCGCTTCATCTCCTACATTTGGCCAAGCTCGTTTCCCTTCCTTGTTTAACGTTTCTTTTCCTCCCGTAATAAAGCGAAGTGCTTTTCCTAAAGACCTTTCGTCACTCCACCCAAAACGCTCTGCTAATCGATTTGCCTTTTGAAGCATATCGCCAGTTCCAAACGGCGACCAATGATCTGTAATACTATCATTTCCTAATGAAACTTTAACACCTTTTTTATCTAATAATGGAATTGGAATTACTTGTTTACCAATTGGCACCGTTGAAGTAATATCAATACTTAATGCTGCTAATCTTTCTGCCACTTCTTCAGCTTCTTTATCAGTAACACCACCAAGTCCAAGTGCATGACTAATTGTTACACGACCTTGCCACCCTGCTTCTTCTGTTAAGCTTGCCAACCTCTTCATCGTAAACGTTCCTAGATTATTCGCATCATGCAAATGAATATCAACATCTGCATTAAATTCTACTGCGATATCCATAATCGTATGTAATGATTTTTCGATATCATTATCCACTGTAGCTGGATCCACTCCACCGACTAGATTCGCACCCATACGCATCGCATCTTTCACAAGTTGTACAGAATTACTGCGCAATAATCCATGTTGCGGAAAAGCAACGATTCTACCAGACATCCGATTTTTATATGTTTCTAATGCAGCTAACGTCGCCTCCAAATTATGAAGTCCAATAATTGGATCAACATTACAATGCGTTCTAATATTCGTTGTACCATTTCGAAGTAGTAACTCTAGCATATTTTCCGCCCTGTCTTGAGCAGTTGTTACTTGCTTTGGCAAAATCTTCTCTTCCTCATTAAAACGTGTAAAAATACTGTCTGCTGGCATACAAGCTTTCCAAGGCCCACTATAATATGTTTTATCAATATGAATATGCATCTCTTCGAAAGACGGCAAAATTAATAAGCGATTCGCATCAAGAGTTACTATCCCTTCCTCTTGAACAATCCCTTCTATAATTTTTTTAATTCGTCCATCTTCAATGAGTAAACTACATAATTCTGTTTCTGTTCGTGAAATTGCCCCTTCTTCATATGTATACCTTGATTCAAGCATTACATTAGTCAACCAATATACTGTCATTTCTATTTCCCCACCCTTTATTAAAAATCGCCTCATACCTCTTACTATAAGTTTAATATCCGCTGAAAATTAAGACAATTAATATGATCGTTTCTCTAAAAAAATGTAATACAACCTCATAGTCTTCTCATAAATTTCCATATAGAATAGAAGTATATAGCTTCATATAAAAAAGGAGTTGATCGTTATATGTCAAAAAAATTATGTAAATCCGAAACTGATAAAATGCTATTTGGTATATGTGGTGGTTTAGGAGAATATTTTGATATTAGTTCTACTCTCATTCGTATCCTTTGGGTCATTGCTATTTTATGTTTTGGAACGGGATTTTTAGTTTACTTTATTTGTTTATTACTTATGCCACGTTCGTACTAATGGCATCACTTCCTATACTTAAGAAGAGCATATAAAAAATCACCTATAGAATTCTATAGGTGATTTTTTCATGAAGAGTATTTCATCGTTAAATGTAATACAGCCACTTCATCTTCTTCATTTTTATAGCTATGTTTCTTATTCGCTTCAAATTGAATGGAGTCAAACTCGTTTAATTCGTATACATCATTCTCCACTTGAATGGATACTTTCCCTTTCATTACCGTTACAAGCTCAATAGCACCTTCATGATGAGCTTCCGGTTCATATATACTATTCGCTCTTAAACAAGCACGGTGCATTTCCATCCCTGTTTCTTTCGTGTAACGGAACATCGTTTCTAAATACCATGCTTGTCCTACATCTACTGCAAATCCTTCTCCGCAGCGCGCAACAGCTACAGGTTCTCCAACAACCATTAATCTCGATAAAGGTATCGATAACCCTTTCGTTATTTTCCAAATGACAGCTAACGTTGGATTCGTTTCACCTCTCTCAATTTTCCCTAATGTTAATTTACTAACTCCTGTTTTTTGGGCTAATTCTTCTAAACTTAATTTTTGTTCATTTCGAATTTGCCTTAATAGCTGACCTACTTGCTGAATGACTTCTTTCGTTTGCATATCTTCATGTTCTTTCATCTATAAAACCACCTTAAAGTATAAAATAGTTTACTTTTATTATCTTAAAGTATATTATACTATACATAATTATTTATTTCCAAAAGGAGTGTTATATTTCATGCGTGCAATATTATTAGGCCTCTTATCATCAGCCTTTTTTTCTGCAACTTTTATTATTAATAGAGCAATGAATGTATCTGGAACGAGCTGGGCTTGGACAGCTTCCTTCCGCTTTTTATTCGCTCTCCCTATTTTATTCCTTATCGTTTTATTTCGCAAAAACTTAGGTGGGTTATGGGCAGAGTTAAAAAAACATCCATTCGCATGGATCGGATGGGGTTCCGTTGCAGGGATTGGTTTCTATTCTTTATTAAGTTTCGCAGCTGTCTTCTCTCCGGCTTGGCTCGTTGCCGGAACTTGGCAAGTTACGATATTAGCAGGTTTACTTTTATCACCACTATTTTTCGTAAAAATAGAAACGAAGTCAGGTACAAAACTTGTACGCGGAAAAATTCCGCTTCGTAGTTTATATGTAGCATTATTTATTTTACTAGGTGTAATTTGTATGCAAACAACTGCAGCTGGACACATTACAATAACTCAGTTCATTTCAGGGTTTTTACCTGTCGTATTAGCTGCTTTTTTATATCCGTTCGGCAACCGAAAAATGATGGAACTTGTGGGGGGACGTCTTGATACATTCCAGCGTGTATTAGGAATGGCAATAGGCAGTCTTCCTATTACAATTTTACTTGGTATATACGGATTTTCTACTACTGGTATTCCAACATCCAGCCAAATGCTGCAAGGATTTTTGTTAGCTTTATGTTCCGGCGTCATTGCGACGATGACATTTTTCTTTGCCACTGACTTAGCAAAAGACAACCTCGCTTTACTTGGTGCCGTTGAAGCAACACAAGCTGGAACGATGGTCTTTACAGTACTTGGTGAAATTGTGTTCTTGAACGGTTCATTCCCTGGTGACCTTTCCCTATTTGGAATGATTATTATTATGTTAGGAATGGTTGCAAATAGTATTTTAAACCGTTCTGTTCCAGTCATTAAACAGAAAAAGTCAGCATAAAAAAGATATGGTTCTTCTTCATAGAACCATATCTTTTTTATTGTCCCCCTATTTCGCCTTATCAGAATAGTATTTCATTGGCTGTTTATACGAAAACCTATGTTATAATACGTTTCATGCGCATTAATAGGAGGTAAATTATGTTAAAAAAAGCAATCGCTGAATTTATTGGTACATTTGTACTTGTATTATTCGGAACTGGAGTAGCTGTCACTGGCGGCGGAATTGAAGGAATTGGAACATTAGGAATCGCTATGGCTTTCGGTCTATCTATTGTAGCTATGGCATATAGCATTGGAACAATTTCTGGATGTCACATTAACCCAGCAGTATCGGTAGCTATGTTCATTAACAAAAGAATGAACGCTATGGAACTTTGTTATTATGTATTAGCTCAAATTTTAGGTGGTTTATTAGGAACTGCAACGTTAGTAACGATTTTACGCTCTGCTAAAACACCTTTAGATAATTTAGGACAAAATGGTTTCGGAACTCTTGGTTTATCTGGAGCATTTTTAGTTGAGTTCGTTTTAACTTTCGTATTTATTTTAGTTATCATGGCTGTAACAGGTAAAAAAGGAAGTTCTTCTTTAGCGGGACTAGTAATTGGTTTCACATTAGTTTTAATTCACTTATTAGGAATTCCTTTAACTGGAACATCTGTTAACCCTGCTCGTAGTATCGCACCAGCTTTATTTGTTGGTGGAGAAGCACTTTCTCAACTATGGGTATTCATCGTAGCACCAATTCTTGGTGGTATCGTAGCAGCTATCGTAGGTAAATTCATTTTAAATACTGAAAAATAGAATTTTCAATATTTCTGAATAAAAAAAGGCGAGCCCTCATTATGAGGAAGCTCGCTTTTTTATTCTTTTATTTTAGACTTTAAATTTGTAACTAATTGCTCTACCGTTACATTTGCAAGTACGTTTTCCATCGCTTCTTGCGCTTGCATTAAAATAATTTCTAATACTGATTGAATATTAGCTCCTACTGGACATTCAATGTTGGGATTTTCATGGAAGGAAAATAGATGTCCTTCTTCTACAACTTCCACTGCTTTATATACATCAAGTAATGTAATTTCTTCTAAATCACGAGCAAGTGTCGTACCACCTTTACCGGCTTGTACATCAACAAGTCCTGCTCTCTTCAACATTCCTGTAATGCGACGAATCACAACTGGATTTGTATTCACACTACCAGCAATCCATTCAGAGGTACAGCGAGAGTTTCGATCTATCGCAAGTAAAGTCAACATATGAACACCTACTGTAAAACGACTACTAATTCCCATCTGCACACCCTCCTTTGTATTCATTCTATTAAAAGACAACTCTTACTATTATATACTATTTTTAATTTATACATAAAGAAAAAGCATGATTTCAATAGAAAATCATGCTTTTCTCTCATTATTGACGCTTAATAAATTTTGCTAAATCTTTAAATTTCACTTTGTCTGAGTAATTCATTACACCATTTACATAGATACGACTTGTAACAGCGTTTAATATACCAATCGTCGCCAATAAGACTACTAATGTTATCGTAATTTCTAACATGCCTGCTTCACCGGCTACAATACGTGAGAAGGTAACCATCGGTGTAAAGAACGGAACGTAAGAACTTACAACAACGATAGTACTATTCGGATCACTTAATGATTTAATACTAATGAAGAATGCAGCCATAATTAAAATCATTATCGGGAAAGATACAGCTTGTAAATCCTCCGTCTTAGAAACAACAGCGCCAGCTGCAGCGTACATCATCGCATAAAGTAAATATCCCGTAATGAAATAAACAAGGAACATACTTATAACTTTTGCATCTAATTTTGTAAAGTCAATTGGAATTCCAAATAATGAGGCGTTTTCTAAATCGACCCACCCTAACAAATAAGGAATAAGATAACCGCACGCTAATATGACCAGTTGTAATAAAGCTGTTGAAACAACTGCTAATATTTTCGCATACATCATCGTAAGCGGTTTTACTTTCGGCAGCATGACTTCCATTACACGTGACGCCTTTTCTGATGCAATATTCATTGCAATTGTATTTCCGAACGCGACAATAAACATATATAAAGCAAATGTAAAGAAATAGGAAATTCCGAAAGAAGAAGAGCGATCTTTTATTGCTTCTTGTTTCACTGAAATTTCAGTTTGCAATTGCTGTGCAATTTCTGGTGAAACATTATGCTTTGCAATTGTCACCATTGTATATTGTTGTTTGAAATAACTTGCCATGATTGCAGAAGTTGCTTGGCTAGGAAATCCATTATACATATACGTAACCTCTGGAGCTCCATTCTTTTCTATTACATGAAACAAACCATCCAGCTCACCGTCTTCTACTTGTTTATGCAGTTTATCAAAATCTGCTTTTGAACCAACCGTTATTTTTGCTGATGGTAATAGCTTAGTTAATTCTTCTTTTTGTACGTTGTATGTGGAACTTTCTGTTACAACTGCAATTTTATCTTTATCCTTACTTTTATCATTCCCTGAAGTAAAATGATTAAATGCAAAAATCCCAAATACAACTAAAAATAATATCGCACTCGTAATTAATGATTTTTTAGATAAAAACGCTTCTCTAAAATAAAATGAAAATACATGAGAAAATTTACGCATCGTTATTTCGCCCTCTCTACAAAGATTTCATTTAACGTCGGCTCTAACATTTTAAATTGGCGCAAGGTAACACCTTGTTCTTGCAATTGTTGTAAAATCTTTAGAGCTTCTGCATCGTCTTGTACTTTTATATAAAGAAGGCCTTGTTGTTTTTCATATGAAACATGTATAGCTTCTAATCCCTTTTCATTCTCTGCTGTATCTTCAATCGTTAAATTACGGAAACCATATTCTTTCTTAATATCACTTAACTGTCCTTTGACAACTGCTTCGCCTTTTTTCAAAATACATACATGTTGGCAAAAAGCTTCTACTTGTTCCATACGATGACTGGATAAAATAATTGTCTTCCCGCTCTGTACTTGTTCTTCAATAATGCTAGCTAACATCCCAGCATTGACTGGGTCAAGTCCGCTAAACGGTTCATCTAAGATGAGAAGTTCAGGATTATGAAGAAGAGCAGCAATTAATTGAATTTTTTGCTGATTCCCTTTTGAAAGCTCTCCTGCCGTTTTAAATTTGTATTCTGGAATTGCTAATCGCTCTAACCAGTGGTCAATGGCAAGATCTACGTCTTTTTTCGTCATTCCTTCTAATCTACCAAAATATCGCAGCTGGTCTATTACTCTACTTTTTGTATATAAACCTCTTTCTTCTGGTAAATAACCAATCGTTACCCCACTAGTCCCAAATAATTTTCCATCCCATGTAATAGAGCCTTCATTAGGCGTTAATAATCCGAGAAGCATTTTGATTGTAGTTGTTTTCCCTGCACCATTTCGTCCAAGTAATCCTAGCACTTCACCTTTTGGTAACGAAATTTGCAAACCGTTAACTGCTTTTGATTCCCCAAATAGTTTCGTTAAGTTTTGAATTTGTAAACTCAAAGTATAAAGCCTCCCCTTTATTATCATTCGTACTCTCTTTCAAAGATTATGTTTATTTAGGATAAAATATAGCACTACGCTTCATCCTCTTATATATAACATTACCTTTAATCCATCATTTGTTCTATTTAGTTAAAATTGTAAATAACAAAGGTTTATTTGTCAATTATAATTGTCATTACGACAATAAAACCTGTCAAAATGACTATCATTATTTTGCTCATCTTTCTAATATAGGACACACTACTATATATACAAAAGACAATATGCAAATGTTCATAAAAAATTTTTATATTTTAATATATAATATAAGATGATTTTCTAACATCAAGGAGGATACATATGAAGATGAAGAGGGGCATTACCACTTTATTATCTGTAGCGGTTCTATCTACATCGCTTGTAGCATGTTCAGGAACGACAGAGAAAACAGCGGCCAAAGAAGAAAAAGTAAAATTAACAGAACAGCAATTAATGGCTGATTTATGGTATCAAACAGCTGGTGAAACGAAAGCACTTTACTACCAAGGGTACAATATCGGTCAATTGAAGCTGGATGCAGCTCTTGCAAAAGGGACAGCAAAAAAACCTGCTATCGTACTTGATTTAGATGAAACTGTTTTAGACAACAGTCCTCATCAAGCAATGAGTGTAAAGACAGGAAAAGGCTATCCTTACAAATGGGATGATTGGATTAATAAGGCTGAAGCTGAAGCCCTTCCAGGCGCAATTGATTTCTTAAAATATACAGAGTCTAAAGGTGTAGATATTTACTACATCTCAAATCGTAAAACGAACCAACTAGATGCAACTATTAAAAATCTTGAGCGCGTAGGTGCTCCTCAAGCAACGAAAGAACATATATTATTACAAGATCCGAAAGAAAAAGGGAAAGAGAAACGCCGTGAACTCGTTTCTCAAACACATGATATTGTCTTATTCTTCGGTGATAACTTATCTGATTTCACTGGTTTTGATGGCAAATCGGTAAAAGATCGCAATCAAACAGTTGCAGATTCAAAAGCACAATTTGGTGAGAAATTCATCATTTTCCCTAATCCAATGTACGGCGATTGGGAAGGAGCTTTGTATGACTATGATTTCAAAAAATCAGATACGGAAAAAGATAAAGTCCGTCGTGACAACTTAAAATCATTTGAAGCAAAATAAAAGAGGATGGCATTTGCCATCCTCTTTCTTTATTGCATATTTCTCGTTAAAGGTAAAATAAACACTTCTACACGTCTATTTTTTGCTTTTCCTTCCGGTGTATCATTTGGTGCAATCGAACGGTATTCTCCGTAACCAATTGCACTAAATTTTCCTGGTTGCAAATCTTTATTTTGAAGTAATACCTGCATAAAATTAACGGCACGCTGTGTACTTAACTCCCAGTTTGATGCAAACTGAGCATTTGCGATAGGAACAGTATCTGTATGACCAGATACTGTAATCTCACGAGGTGATGCGGAAACAAGCAGGTTAGACATCTCTTTTGCAATCCCTAACGATTCTAATTTCACATCTGCTTTTCCCGAGTCGAATAGTACATTTTCTAATATTGTTACCATTAATCCTTTTTCAGTTAAATCGGTTTTAAAAGAAGACGATAATTGCTTTTCCTCAATATATTTATCAATACCTTTTTGTACCGCTTTTAATTCATTCATTTCTTGCTGCTTTACTTCAGCCTCAGCATTCTTTTTAATCTGCTCAGATTCTAAACTATTTGCTGACAACTCTTTCTCTTCATTCGGCTTCTGATCACTTAAAAACTCTTTATTTCCTGTTCCGCCTGCTAGTTCACTCCGAAAAGCTACTGCCATCTGTTTAAACTTCGCAGCATCTATACTACTCATTGCGAATAATACGATGAATAATGCAAATAACAACGTTAACATATCAGAATACGGAATTAACCACGTTTCATCGATATGCTCATCATGTTTTTTCTTTTTACCTCTTCTATTTTTTTTACTCCGCATTTTTTTCTGCTCCTATTTCTAGCTTTTTACGCTCAGTTGCAGAAAGTGCACCTAAAATACGGTTCTTCATAATAAACGGATATGTACCTTCTTGTAACATTAATAAACAATCAATAATTAAACGTTTTTTCTCGATTTCAGCTGCAGATTTTTGCTTTAACTTATTTGCAAATGGATGCCATAGTACATAACCTGAAAAAATACCAAAAATCGTTGCAATAAACGCACCTGAAATAGCATGTCCTAACTTGTCAATATCAGTTAAATTACCAAGCGCAGCTACAAGACCAATAACAGCACCTAAAACCCCTAATGTCGGTGCATACGTACCAGCTTGTGAAAAAATCGCCGCTCCTTTTGCATGCCTTTCTTCAATTGCTTCTAATTCAGCTTCTAAAATCTGCTCTAAATCTTCTGCGGATACGCCATCAATCACAAATTTCATACCACGTAAAAGAAATTCATCTTGAATTTTGTCTAATTGTTGCTCTAAAGACAAAATACCGTATTTTCTACTTTCAGATGTCCAATGAACAAATAATTCTAGCAACTGTTCGTAACTTAAATCCTTTTTATTTGAACCAAAAAGAACTTTAAATAATTTTGGAACCCTTTTTAGTTGATTCATCGGAAATGCAATACAAACTGCGGCAAATGTACCGATGAAAATAATTAATGCTGCGGCAGGATTCAATAAGGCTGTTACGTCAGCGCCCTTGACGACCATCCCTACTACTACCGCTACAAATCCTAAAATGAGTCCAATAATTGTTGCAAAATCCATTCCCATTCACTCCTAGTCTATACAAGAAGTTCTTTATTCTCGATAATCGCTACATCTTCTTATGTATATATATTACATAAAAAATTCAATTCATGAAAGATAAGAAATGAATTATATGAAAAAATACTACAATTTCACACATTTTCTGACATTTTCTTTGCATTTTCATTACGTTACGGCTCTTATATTTCTTTTTCAACAAACTAAACTTATAATAAAAACAATACATATTTTATTAAGAAAGGACTGTGATTACAAGGCATCATGAAAAAAATAATAATTATTTCTGCCGCTACTATTGTAATCGGTATCACATCTTTCGCTTATTTCAGTTCTGAATCACCATTACAAAATGGGGCGAAAGCTGTCGAAAGTCAAAAACATAGTAATCATCCAAAAGAAGAGATTCCTGCTTTTCCAAAAGCTGATCATAATGAAAAAAAACTAGATGATAATTTTTCCGTTGTAACAAATCCAGATTCTGCTCTTGTATTAGTCAATAAACATCGTAAATTACCAGATGGGTATATTCCAGAAGATTTAAAGAAACCGAACGTACCATTTACTAGTCCAAAAGATAAAGAGAAAACATTACTTCGTAAAGATGCTGCAGATGCGCTTGAGAAAATGTTCCAAGCAGCGAAAAACGAGGGGATAGAACTTACAGCAGTTTCAGGTTACCGTTCTTACAAACGTCAACAGTCATTACATAATACCTATATTAAGCGTCAAGGAAAAACTGAGGCTAATTCGGTAAGTGCAATTCCAGGAACAAGTGAGCATCAAACTGGTCTAGCAATGGATATTAGCTCAAAATCTGCTAAATTCCAATTAGAACCAATCTTTGGCGAGACAACAGAAGGGAAATGGGTTGCAAAACACGCCCATGAGTTTGGATTTGTCATTCGTTATTTAGAAGATAAAACAGAAACAACAGAGTACGCATACGAACCATGGCACTTACGCTACGTTGGTAATCCATATGCCACATACATATATAAACACCATCTAACATTAGAAGAGGCAATGAAGGATAAAAAATAAGAGAGCGATTCGCTCTCTTATTTTTGTATTCTCTTCTATTATTTTAGTAATTTCATCTTCCATTCTTCAGGCCATGGCTCGCCTCTTCCTGTTTTTTTCGATGCTTGTACCATCATACCGCGTCCAACTAAACAAACTTCCCCTTCTGCATTTTTGACCATATAGTGCAAATCTAAAGAAGAATTCCCAACTGTTTCTGCCTTTACATATACTTTCAACTGCTCATCAAAATATATTTGTTTGATGAAATTACATTGTAAATCTGCAACAACGATCATCGTTTCTGATGATTCATTTGTCCATTCTTGCATAAATCCAAGTTCTTTAAACAATGCGATACGTGCTTCTTCAAAATATGTAAAAGCAATGACATTATTTACATGTCCAAACATATCTACTTCACCGAAACGAACTTTTACAGGATTGTAAAACGAAAAACCACTTTCCCATTTCTTAAAGTCTTCAATATAAGAAATTCTCTTCATCGTTTTCTCTCCTTTTCAATTACTAATATACAGAATAAACTGAAAAATAACCTTATAAATATTGCCCCTTCAAATGAAGAGGCATATTTATTAATAGTTATTATCGCTACCAAAGAAATCTTTGAACGATTGAATTGTTGTATCACGGTTTAATGCTGCGATTGAAGTTGTTAATGGAATACCTTTCGGACATGATTGCACACAGTTTTGAGAGTTACCACAGTTTGCAAGCCCTCCATCTCCCATAATTGCACGTAAGCGATCTGCTTTGTGCATTTCACCTGTTGGATGCGAGTTGAATAAACGAGCTTGTGATAACGGTGCTGGTCCAATAAAGTCAGATTTACTGTTTACGTTTGGACATGATTCTAAGCAAACACCACATGTCATACATTTTGAAAGCTCATAAGCCCATTGACGTTTCTTCTCCGGCATTCTTGGTCCTGGACCTAGGTCATACGTACCATCGATTGGAATCCAAGCCTTAACGCGTTTTAATGCGTTAAACATACGACTACGGTCAACTTGTAAATCACGTACAACCGGGAATGTCTTCATCGGTTTTAAGCGAATTGGCTGTTCTAATTGATCAATAAGCGCTGTACATGATTGACGTGGTTTTCCGTTAATAACCATCGAGCAAGCGCCACATACTTCCTCTAAACAGTTCATATCCCATGCAATCGGAGTTGTTTGGTTCCCTTTTGAATCAACAGGATTACGGCGAATTTCCATAAGTGCCGAAATAATATTCATATTTGGACGATATGGAATTTCAAACTCTTGGTCAAACTCTTGTGCATCTGGTCCATCTTGTCTCGTAATGATGAGGCGGATTGTTTTCTCAGACATGTTGCTTATCCCCCTTCTCTTCACCCTTAGCAGCTACATCATGTTTTGAAGAATAGTCACGTTTACGTGGTTTAATTAATGAAACATCCACTTCTTCGTAATGGAATGCTGGTGCATTTCCTTCTCCCTCAAATTTTGCCATTGTAGTTTTTAAGAAGTTTGCATCATCACGATTTGGGAATTCCGGTTTGTAATGCGCTCCGCGGCTTTCATTACGGTTATATGCCCCAATTGTAATAACACGAGCTAGCTCAAACATATTTGCAAGTTGACGTGTAAATGAAGCACCCTGGTTACTCCATCTTGCTGTATCGTTAATGTTAATGCGTTTGTAACGCGCCATTAACTCTTCAATTTTTGCATCTGTTTCTAATAACTTTTTATTTTCACGAACTACTGTAACGTTATCTGTCATCCATTCTCCCAGCTCTTTGTGAAGAACATATGCATTTTCGTTACCATCAAGCGTTAAAATATTGTTAAATTTCTCTGTTTCGATTAATTCATTTTGCTCATATACACTAGATGAAACAGCATCAGATGATTTAGAAAGACCTTTCATATACTCAATTGCGTTCGGTCCTGCTACCATACCACCGTAAATTGCTGATAATAGTGAGTTCGCACCAAGGCGGTTACCACCGTGCATAGAATAATCGCACTCACCTGCTGCAAATAAACCTGGAATGCTTGTCATTTGCTTATAATCAACCCATAGCCCGCCCATTGAATAGTGAACCGCTGGGAAGATTTTCATTGGTAGTTTACGAGGATCATCTCCTGTAAACTTCTCATAGATTTCAATAATTCCACCAAGTTTAATATCTAGTTCTTTCGGATCTTTATGAGAAAGATCTAGGTACACCATGTTTTCACCGTTAATACCTAGTTTTTGCTCTACGCAAACATCAAAGATTTCACGCGTTGCAATATCACGAGGTACAAGGTTTCCGTAAGCAGGATATTTCTCTTCTAAGAAGTACCATGGCTTACCATCTTTATATGTCCAAACACGCCCACCTTCACCACGTGCAGATTCACTCATAAGACGTAACTTATCGTCTCCAGGAATTGCCGTTGGATGGATTTGAATAAACTCACCGTTCGCATAATATGCACCTTGTTGATATACAGCAGACGCTGCTGTACCTGTATTGATAATAGAGTTAGTTGATTTTCCAAAGATGATACCAGGGCCCCCTGTTGCCATAATCACGGCATCAGCTTGGAAACTTTTAATCTCCATAGTTTGTAAGTCTTGTGCAACGATTCCTCGGCACACACCTTCATCATCAACAACAGCTCGCAAGAAATCCCAACCTTCATATTTCGTTACAAGTCCTGCTACTTCGTGACGACGTACTTGCTCATCTAATGCGTATAGTAATTGCTGTCCAGTTGTTGCACCAGCAAATGCTGTACGGTGATGTTGTGTTCCACCAAAACGACGGAAATCAAGAAGTCCTTCTTCCGTACGGTTGAACATAACACCCATACGGTCCATTAAATGAATAATACCAGGTGCTGCTTCACACATTGCTTTAACTGGTGGTTGGTTCGCTAAGAAATCCCCACCATAAATTGTATCGTCAAAGTGGATCCATGGAGAATCCCCTTCACCTTTCGTATTTACGGCACCGTTAATTCCGCCCTGAGCACATACAGAATGTGAACGTTTTACTGGTACTAATGAAAACAGTTCAACATTTACTCCTGCTTCTGCCGCTTTAATCGTTGCCATTAAGCCAGCCAAGCCACCGCCGACTACTATAAGTTTCCCTTTCATGCTCTCCCACTCCTTACTGGTTTGCTAGCTGTGGATCGATGAACGCTAATAATGCACTCACACCTACATAAGATAGACCTAAGAAAATAGCTAATGTTACATAAGTAGAGATTCTTTGTGAACGTGGAGACACTGTAATTCCCCAGCTAATGCAGAATGTCCATAGTCCATTTGCAAAGTGGAAAATTGTTGAAACAACACCAACTAAATAGAATGCAAACATAGCTGGATTGTTTAAAATATCTGCCATCATATCGTAGTTTACCTCTTTACCTAACATTGCTTGAATACGAGTTTCCCAGACATGCCAAGAAATGAAAATCAGCGTAACGATACCTGAAATTCGTTGGAAGACGAACATCCAGTTACGGAAATAACCGTAAGATACCGCATTGTTCTTAGCTGTAAATGCAATATATAAGCCATATATAGCATGGTACAGTATAGGTAAAAAGATGATGAAAATTTCTAGCGCATACCGGAATGGAAGGAGCTCCATAAAGCCTGCAGCTTTGTTAAAAGCCTCTGCTCCTCTTGTTGCAAAGTTGTTTACAATTAGATGTTGCGTCAAAAAGACACCAACCGGGATGACCCCCATTAATGAGTGCCACTTACGAAACGTATACTCGCGGCCTTTCATGTCCCCATTACCCCCTTGAATGTTTGACTGCTGTTTTCAGATTAATTTACAACAATAATGTTTTTTCACTATTGGCATAAGAAAAACTGAAAAAATTATTCGAAATATTTCAGCATAATTTGATACCAAGTTCATTTTACTCCTATTTTTGTCGAAGCGTCAAGAAAACGTATACATAATTTGCATATAATTTGCCAATTCTTTTTTTCTTCTTATATATTCAGATTTTCCTAAAGAAAAATCTGTTTTTATAAATGAGAAATGTTATATAATAAGCCCTATAGAAAGAGGGGAATATTGTGAGCAAAAATACAATCGATATAACATCTTTAGAAGATGTTTCATTGAACGCCTTCGCTTATGAATTGCTACGTGAAGAATTACTACCTGATTTAATTGGTAACGATTTAGATGGTATTTTATACTGGTCCGGTAGAAACCTTGCAAGAAAATATCCGCTAGAAACAATTGAAGAAGTCATTCAGTTCTTTGAAAAAGCTGGTTGGGGCACTTTAAGTATTATTGAGCATAAACGTCGTGAAATGCAGTTCCAACTTAAAGGCACTCTCATTGCTGAACGTCAAAAACAAAACAGACATTCTTCTTATCAATTAGAAGCTGGATTCATTGCTGAGCAAATTCAGAAGCAACGAAACGTCGTAGCAGAGTCATACAAAGAAAAGAAAAAACGTTCAGACTCTATTACATTTCTTGTGAAATGGGATATAAAAGATCTCATTGAAGTGTAGCCTTACCTACAGTCAACTAGACATATAAGTTTAGTTGACTTTTTTGTATTTTCATTCAGATGCGTTTATTTTAAATCTTCAGAAATTATACCAAAAAACAGAAGACGTTGTAAACTACAACGTCTTCTTATCTGTTAAATACGTATAAATTGTTTCTGCGACATTTTTCGGCATACCCGCTTCGACAAATTCTGCTACAGAAGCTTCTTTCATCTTCTTTAATGAACCAAAATGTTTTAACAATACCTTTTTCCGTTTATCACCGATTCCTGGAATATCGTCCAGTGCTGATTGAATGACAGATTTCCCGTGTAATTGACGATGGAATGTAATCGCAAATCGATGCACTTCATCTTGAATGCGCTGCAATAAATAAAATTCTTGGCTATTCCTCTCAAGTATCACCGGTTCAGGTGGATCCCCAATAATTAAATGGGATGTTTTATGTTTGTCATCTTTTACAAGGCCTGCCATCGGAATATATAACCCAAGCTCATTTTCTAGAACATCACTTACAGCTGCCAGATGACCTTTTCCCCCGTCAATAATGATTAAATCTGGTAATGGTAAATTCTCTTTAAGCGCCCTTGTATAACGGCGCCTCACAACTTCTCTCATAGACTCATAATCATCTGGTCCTTGAACCGTTTTAATTTTATATTTCCTGTACTCTTTCTTCGCTGGTTTCCCATCGATAAAAGCAATCATTGCAGAAACGGGATTTGTTCCTTGAATATTTGAGTTATCAAACGCTTCAATACGATACGGTGTTTCAATCCCGAGCTGCTTTCCTAACTGATCTACAGCTTTAATCGTTCGCTCTTCATCACGTTCAATTAAGTAGAATTTCTCTTCAAGTGCAATTTTCGCATTTTTATTTGCTAATTCTACAAGATCTTTTTTCTTACCACGTTTCGGCTGCGTCGCTTCAACTTCTAAAAAGCGCTCTACTAATTCTGAGTCTATACTTCCTGGAACAACAATTTCTTTCGGTTTAAAATGACTGCTGTTTTCATAAAATTGACCGATAAACGTTAAAAATCCCTCTTCTGGTTCATCATAGATTGGAAACATAGAAACATCACGTTCAATTAGCTTTCCTTTTCGAACGAAGAAAACTTGAACGCACATCCATCCTTTATCAACTGCATATCCAAATACATCACGGTCCACTAAGTCACTCATAATCATCTTTTGTTTTTCCATAATTGCATCTATATGAGCAATTTGATCTCGCAATTCTTTCGCACGTTCAAATTCTAGTTTCTCTGAAGCCTCATACATCTTTGTTTCTAATTCTGAACGAATTTCTTTATGTCCACCATTTAAAAACTTAATAATTTCATCCACAATTTCTTTATTTTGTTCTTCCGTCACTTCTTTCACACAGGGTGCTAAACATTGGCCCATATGATAATATAAACACACTTTATCGGGCATGTTTGAGCATTTGCGAAGCGGATACATGCGATCTAATAGTTTTTTCGTTTCATGAGCTGATTGTGCATTCGGATAAGGGCCAAAATACTTTCCTTTATCCTTTTTTACGTTACGCGTAATGAGTAAGCGCGGCTGTTTTTCAGCGGTAATTTTAATAAAAGGATATGTTTTATCATCTTTTAATTGAATATTATATTTTGGATCATACTTTTTTATTAAATTTAACTCTAAAATAAGAGCCTCCAAATTTGAAGAGGTTACGATATATTCAAAATCTACAATTTCTCCTACAAGCCGAAGTGTTTTCCCATCATGCGAACCAGTAAAGTACGAGCGCACACGATTTTTTAACACTTTTGCCTTCCCGACATATATAACCGTTCCTTGCTTATCTTTCATTAAATAACAACCAGGTTGATCTGGTAAAATAGCCAATTTCTCTTTCAAATGTTCGTGCACTCGCCTACCTCCATTTCTACATGCTTATCATTGCAAATTCAAAATAAAAACATACAATGACAAAACACCCAACATACGTTCTTTTATTGTAACGGAAAGGTTTAAAAAAGGAAAATAAAAAAAGCTACCAAATGGTAGCTTCTTTCTTTTAGAAGTGTTTAGAAACTAATTCTACTAACGCTTCTTTCGGTTTGTAACCTAACGCTTGATCAACTACTTTACCGTCTTTTAATACGAAAAGAGCTGGAATGCTCATTACTTCAAATTGACGAGCGGTTTCTTGGTTTTCATCAACGTCTACTTTTACTACTTTTACTTTTTCACCTAGTTCTGAATCGATTTCCTCTAATACAGGAGCGATCATTTTACAAGGTCCACACCAAGGTGCCCAGAAATCTAATAATACAACACCTTCGCTAGTTTCAGCTGCGAAGCTTTGGTCATTTGCGTTTATAATTGCCATTTTATTTCCTCCTTCAAGTATATTCTACCAAGAGTATATCATTAACTTATATACGTGGCGAATAATATGTATCGTTATGTATTGTAACAAAAAAATGTTCCTTTATACTATATAAAAATATGGATGAAATACTAAAAAGGTGAGGGACAGGGGATCCCTCACCTTTTTCTATATATAGGGGTACTTCACTTGGAACTCAAGGGTACTCAAATCATGAATGTACTTTTAACTTTTTAAACTCTTCTGTTAAAAGAGGTAAAACTTCGAATAAGTCACCAACAATACCATAGTCAGCTACTTTGAAAATACTTGCTTCTGGATCTTTATTAATTGCAACGATTATTTTTGAGTTAGACATACCAGCTAAATGCTGAATCGCACCAGAAATACCGCATGCAATGTATAGATCTGGCGTAACGACTTTACCCGTTTGACCAATTTGTAATGAGTAATCGCAATACTCAGCGTCACAAGCACCACGAGATGCTCCAACAGCGCCGCCTAGTACATCAGCTAACTCTTTTAATGGCTTAAATCCATCTTCACTCTTCACACCACGTCCGCCAGCGATAATAACTTTCGCTTCTGAAAGATCAACGCCTTCTGCAGTTTTACGGACAACATCTTGAATAATTGTACGTAAATCTTTCACATCTACTGTAATAGAAGACACGTCACCTGTGCGAGACTCGTCTTTTTCAAGAGTTGCAATGTTATTTGGACGCACTGTCGCAAATAAGATACCATCTGTTACAATCTTCTTCTCAAACGCTTTACCAGAGTAAATCGGACGAGTGAAGATAACATTTCCACCTTCAACTTCTAAAGCAGTTACATCAGAAATTAGACCAGCTTCAAGTTTCGCTGCTAATTTTGGTGATAAATCTTTACCAAGTGCTGTATGTCCAAATACGATACCTTCTGGCTTTTCTTCAGCATATACAGCTAAAAACGCTTGTGCGTAACCATCAGATGTATATGATTTTAATTTATCATTTTCAACTGTCACAACGCGATCTGCACCGTAATGAATCAATTCATTTGCAAAAGAGGCAACGCTGTCTCCAACTAGAAGACCTACCACTTCACCGCCTTCTGCAATTGTTTTTGCTGCTGCTACCGCTTCAAACGAAACGTTACGTAGCGATCCGTCACGAACTTCACCCATTACTAATACTTTACGAGCCATAGATTTTCCCTCCTGCATATATAATTTCGTATTTTATTAGATTACTTTCGCTTCTGTATGGAGCAACGATACAAGTTCTTTTACTTGATCTTGCAGCTCGCCTTGTAACACTTTTCCTGCATCTTTCTTAGGAGGCAAATAGATTTCAATTGTTTTTGTCTTTGCTTCCACATCATCTTCTTCTAAATCTAAATCATCTAATTCTACTTCTTCCAGTGGCTTTTTCTTCGCTTTCATAATACCTGGAAGCGATGGATAACGCGGTTCGTTTAAACCTTGTTGTGCTGTTACTAAAACTGGTAATGACGTTTCAATAACTTCTGTATCACCTTCAACGTCACGCTCAATCTTCACGTTTGTACCATCAATCTCAAGTTTTGTAATTGTCGTTACGTACGGAATATTTAGCGCTTCAGCTACGCGTGGACCAACTTGTCCAGATGCACCGTCAATCGCAACGTTTCCGCCTAAAATTAAATCTGCATCTTTATCTTTTAAATATTCAGCAAGTACTTTTGCTGTTGTAAACTGATCGCCATTTTCAACATCATCTTCAATATTAATTAATACCGCTTTATCACAGCCCATCGCTAATGCTGTACGAAGTTCTTTCTCACTATCTTCGCCACCAACTGTTACGACAGTAACTTCTCCACCTTGTGCGTCTCTTACTTGAATTGCTTCTTCAATCGCATATTCATCGTAAGGGTTGATGATGAATTCCGCTTCGCCATCGTAAATTGCACCGTTTTTAATTACGATTTTTTCTTCTGTATCAAATGTTCGTTTCATGAGTACGTAGATGTTCATTCCATTTACCCCCTTATTTTTTCAGAAAGATTCTATCAATTTTAAAATTCTGTTAATTTATATTAAAAAAATAATTGAACTACCTACCACTAAACGAAGGCTTACGTTTTTCTAAAAACGCTGCTACACCTTCTCTTCCATCTTCACTCGTAAATACTTCACCGAAGATTTGAGCTTCGCGCTGTACACCTTCGTAATAATGAGACGATTTTGTCGTTTGCAATAACTCTAACACAGCACGAGTTGTTGCTAGACTTTTTCCAGCAATTTGTTTTGCAACTTTAAGTGTATCGTCTAAAAGTGTTTCTTCAGAAAACACTCCGTTAACAAGTCCCCATTTTAATGCTTCTGCACCAGTAATTGGTGTACTCGTTAACATCATTTCACAAGCTTTCGCTTTCCCAACATAACGTGGTAAGCGCTGTGTACCTGCAAAACCAGGAATTAATCCAAGTGTTAATTCAGGTAAACCAAGTTTTGCACTTTCAGTTACAAAGCGCATGTGGCAAGACATAGCAAACTCAAGGCCGCCGCCAAGTGCCGCTCCATGAATTGCCGCGATAACTGGTTTTGAACATTTTTCAACACGCTCAAATGTAACTTGTCCAAGCTGTGCTAATTCTGTCGCTTGCTTCGCTTCAGTAACAGATGTAAATTCTTTAATATCTGCTCCAGCTGAGAAGAAGCGCCCTTCACCGTGAATAACAACAACACGAATGTTATCATCCTTCTCCACTTGATCAATTAACTCAGTAACGTCATGCATAACTTGTGAAGACATCGCATTCGCTGGCCCGTGATTTAACGTCGCCACCGCAATATGGTCTTCAACTCTTACAGATAGGAATTTCAACATGATCCCTCCCATTATTGACGATAACCACAAGCCGCAATAAGTAGCCCATGTACCGTTTTTGAAAGTGCGACCAGATCATACTTATGATCGCTCATTACCCAATTGGTCACAACTTCATCTACTGTTCCAAAGATCATTTGTCTTGCCACACGAACATTTAAGTCCGCCTGAAACTCACCTTGCTTTATACCTGTCTCTAAAATTTCATCCATAACTTGTAAGTAGCCTTTTAATACTTCATTTATTTTAAGGCGCAAGTCTTGATTGGACTGTCTTAGCTCTAATTGCGTAACGATAGCAAGAGGATCATTTTGTGATAACAGCAAGAAGTGCGTTTCTACCAACATGAATAACTTCGCTACAGCGCTTTCAATTCCTGCTGTTTTTTGACGAATTGTTTCAACAAATTCTCCCATCTTCTCTTGGAATAAGGATATTAATATATCTTCTTTATTTTTAAAATATAAATAAATCGTACCATCAGCTACCCCAGCTTGCTTTGCAATTTTAGAAACTTGCGCTTGATGGTATCCATTCTCTGCAATCACAATGACTGCCGCATCAATAATTTGATTGTATTTCGGTCTATTTTTCTTCACTTTACTGTCCCCTTCAAGAAGATGACTGAATGAATAGTCATTCATATTCTTATAATACTGACTATTTAGAAAAGTGTCAATCCTATTTTTTCAAAAAGAAAGGGCCTTAGCCCGTTTGCTCATCCTCATTCTTTCTCTTCTCTTCATCTATTAGGACGCGGCGCAAAATTTTCCCTACTGTCGTTTTCGGCAATTCATCTCTAAACTCGTATACTTTCGGTACTTTATAAGCCGCTAAATATTTACGTGCAAACTGATCTAATTCCTCTTCAGAACATTCAGCGCCTTCTTTCAAAACAACAAATGCTTTTACAGTTTCCCCTCTGTACGGATCAGGAACACCGATCGTCACTACTTCTTGCACCTTTTCGTGTTCATATAACACTTCTTCTACTTCACGAGGATATACGTTAAAACCGCTAGCAACAATCATATCTTTCTTACGATCTTTCACATAGAAAAAGCCATCCTCATCCATGTATCCTACATCACCTGTATGAAGCCAGCCATCTTGCAATACAGCCGCCGTTTCTTCTGGCTTATTCCAATACCCTTTCATAATTTGTGGGCCTTTAACAACTATTTCACCGATTTCACCTGGAGGTAATGCCTCTCCTGTTTCAAGTGACATGATGATTGACTCCGTATCTGGCCACGGTACCCCAATACTTCCTGGCACACGTTTTTCCCACAAGAAATTCCCATGTGTAACGGGTGATGACTCCGTTAATCCATAACCTTCTACCAGTTTACCACCTGTAACGCTCTCAAACTCCTCCTGTACTTCTACAGGAAGCGGTGCAGAGCCACTAATACAAGCCTGAATAGAAGAAATATCATATTCTTTTAAAAGAGGGCTATTTAATAGAGCAATATAAATGGTCGGCGCTCCTGGAAATAGTGTAACTTTATGTTTTTTAATTGCTTCAAAAACCATTTTCATATCAAACTTCGGAATAAGCACCATTTTATACCCTTGCATAATACTTAAATTCATTACAGCTGTCATTCCGTATACATGAAAAAACGGAAGGACACCAAGGATCACTTCTTCTCCCTCTTTACAATTATATAACCAATGTGCTCCCATTAAAGTGTTCGAAACGAGGTTTTTATGCGTCAGCATAACCCCTTTTGGAAATCCTGTCGTTCCCCCCGTATACTGCAAAAGAGCTAGATCATTTTCAGGATCACAGGGAACCTCAACATCAGCAGTACTTTCCCTTTCTACTGATTTCCATAGATGAATCGTTTCGCTTTCCGACACATTCACAACAAGATTCGCCTGCTTTTTTTGTACAAATGGATAAAGTAAATTTTTAGGGAATGGTAAGAAATCTGCAATACGAGTTACGATAATGTGCTCCAGCTTTGTGGCATTTTGAACATTAGTAACTCTCGGAAACACTAAATCAAGGCAAAGAATGACTTTTGCCCCAGAGTCATGAAGTTGGTACTCAAGCTCTCTTTCTGTATAAAGAGGATTCGTTTGTACTACAATCCCCCCCGCAAGCAAAGTACCATAATAACCGATTACAGATTGCGGACAATTCGGCAACATAATCGCAACTCTATCTCCCTTTTCAACACCAAGCCTTTGCAGATAATTCGCAAACTTCTTTACCTTTTCATGGAAATCTGAAAATGTAACATCTTTACCTAAAAAATGAAGCGCTTTCTTTTCTGGATAACGAGAAGCTATTTTCTCTAAATATCCATGAAGTGGCTGAATATCATAAGAAATAGTACTAGGAATTTCCTCTGGATAACTTTTCAACCAAGGTTTTTCCACCTTCATTCCCCCTTCAAATACATAAAAAATAAATGAATGTTCATTCATGATGGTTGTTTTCATTATATTATAGTCATAACAACGTTACAATCATAATATTCTGACTTTTATATAACTATGCTTTACCTCATTAACTTCTTATTATATGTACAAACTCTCTTACTCTTAAAAGAGTAAGAGAGTTATTATTTAACTTAGTCTTATAATTGTTAATACCGCTCCTGGAGTAGTCGTTGATAACGTCGCAACAGCTAACAAGCCAAATAATTGCAAACTAATTGCACTCCCCGCCGCAAGAGTCGTAATAATTGTTGCACTAAACGATGTGGTTGCTACTGCAGGGGAATTGATCGTCCCAGCAAGCGGTGTCCCATTAATTGTAATTCGCGAACTGACTAATAATGAAGCCGTTATATTAATCGAATATGAAATATAATAATTCCCTGCATTTGCAGCCGTAAATACTGTGTTCCCCCCAGACACTGTAATACCTGGACCGATATTCTGATTGTTTGGAAGCGGGACATTTGTTCCACCAAGTAATACCGATATTGCTGTACCCGACGTATTATTTGCAAATGCGTATGTTGCCGTTATACTTGTGCCGGTTGCTCCTGTTGGGCCTGTATCACCGGTTGCCCCCGTTGGACCTGT
>NZ_JAEHBN010000018.1:0-85338 GCF_016483605.1 Bacillus cereus group sp. N11 | reverse complement strand
TTGCTTTACCATTTTTATCTGTTTTTACTCCTGTTACTACTTTGCCTTGCTCATCTTGTACTTCGAAGACTACACCTGCTAGTACTTTTTGACTGTCTTTATCTACTTTTGTAATTTCTACGTTACCCTTGTCTAACATTTCATTTTCTACTGTTAAAACAAGAGATTTCGTCATACCTTTTTCAATTTGGAAAGTAATCGGATCTATTAATTGTTTATATCCCTTTGGTGCTTTTACTTCTACTAATTTGTATGTGCCAACTGATAAATTAGTAACTTGTGCTTGTCCTTTTTTATCTGTCGTTATTTTAGCGACTACTTTTCCTGCTTCATCTTGAATCTCAAATACTGCATCAGCTAAAACATCTTTATTTTCTTTGTCTACTTTTGTAATTTCTACATTTCCTGTATCCACTAATTCATTTTCGACAGTTAATTGTAGTGCTGTTATTCTACCCTTTTCAATTTCGAATGAAATTGGTTTTTCAAGTGGTTTGTATCCCGCTGGTGTCTCTACTTCCACCAACTCATACTTCCCAATGGATAAATCTGAAACATTTGCTTTTCCTTCTTTATCCGTTTTTACTTTTGCAACTACTTTTCCTTTTGAATCACGTACTTCAAATACAACATTTTCTAATGGTGCTTTACTATCTTTATCTATTTTTGTTATCTCGACATTCCCTGTATCCACCATTTCATTTTCTACTTTTAATGATAGGACTTCGGTCATGCCTTTTTTAATTTCAAATGATATTGGTTTTTCTAGCTTTTTATAACCAGGTAAACTTTCTACCTCTACTAAGTCATACTTTCCTACAGGTAAATCTGAAACATTTGCTTTTCCAGCTTTATCTGTTGTTACTTTTTTAACTTCATTACCCTTTTCATCTTGGACGATGAATATTACTCCCGCTAATGGTGCTTTATTATCTTTATCAACCTTTGTTATCTCGACATTTCCCGTATCTACCATTTCATTTTCTATTTTTAATGATAGAACTTCTGTCATACCTTTTTTGATTTCAAACGATACTGGTTCTGTTAATTGTTTGTAACCTGGTAAGCTTTCTTTCTCTACTAATTTGTACTTTCCTACTGATAAATCAGAGATTTTTGCTTTACCATTTTTATCTGTTGTTACTTCCTTTACTACTGTTCCAGCTTCATCTTGCACTTCAAAGATTACGCCTTTTAATGCTTTTTGACTGTCTTTATCTACTTTTGTAATTTCTACTGAGCCTTTATCTAACTGCTCATTCTCTACTTTCAATGATAAGACTGTCGTCATACCTTTTTTAATTTCAAATGATACTGGATCTGTTAGCTTTTTGTAACCTGGTAAGCTTTTCATCTCTACTAATTTGTATTTTCCTATTGATAAATCAGAGATTTTTGCTTTACCATCTTTGTCTGTTTTTACTTCTGTTACTACTTTACCGTTTTCATCTTGCACTTCGAAGACTACGCCTTCTAATACTTTTTGACTATCTTTATCTACTTTTGTAATTTCTACTGAACCTTTATCTAACAGTTCGTTCTCTACTTTCAATGATAAAACTTTTGTCATACCTTTTTTGATTTCGAACGATACTGGTTCTGTTAGCTTTTTGTAACCTGGTAAGCTTTTCGTCTCTACTAATTTGTACTTTCCTACTGATAGATCTGAAACGTTTGCTTTTCCATCTTTATCTGTTGTTACTTTTCTTACTACTTCACTTTTCTCATTTTGGACTTCAAATTCGACACCCGCTAATACTGCACCGCTTTCTTTGTCCACTTTTGTAATTTCTACATTACCTTTGTCTACCATTGCATTTTCTACTGTTATTGGGAATATGCCGTCCCCTGTTACATTTACTTCGAACTCTTTTTCTTTTAATTGGTATCCTTCTGGTGCTTTCGTTTCTTTTAAAATATATTTCCCTGGTACTAACGGTTTAGAAATTGCCTTACCATCTTTATCTGTAACAATATGTTCGACTACTACACCGTCTTTTACTATGTCAAACTCTGCATTTGCTAATGGCTTTTCACCATTTTCCGAATCAATTTTCTTTAATTCAATTTGACCCTTTTGTATAGTATTTTTAATTTCAATTGTTTTTGTTTCTCCAGCTTGAAGTGTAACCTCTACTGGTTCTTTTAATTTTTGATATCCTTCTGGTGCTACTATTTCATAAACTTTATACGTCCCAGGAGCTAAAGTTTGAGGTACTGAAAAACCTTTTTCGTCCGTTTTCAGTTTTGCAACAACTTCATTTGCACTATTTCGAACTTCAAATTCGGCACCTTTTAACCCTTTATTCGAATCCTCAGCATCTATTTTATGAATTGATACTGTACCGTCTTTTGGAGTTTCAGGCGGCGTAACAGTTACTTCTTTCGATGTTAATTTCTTATCATCAAAATGTAATTCTGCCTTATTAGGAATCTTCTTATCTACGTAAGAAGATAAGTCTGCATTAGCTTTAATTTTCGCCTTAATATTCAAGTTAATTATCTGGTCTTCATATGATTTATAGTCAAAGTTCTCACCGAACGTAAATGTCACTTCACTTTTTTGTTTATCTATCTTTAATGTTCCTTTAGAAGTAATATCTTGACCATTTTGATCATACACTTTTGCCTCTAATACTTCTAAAACATCTTCTAAATCATCACTAATTACCATAGATGTGTATTTAGGAGGATCGTTCGGTATATGTGTACCAACTTGGTATTGAATAACTTGATCCATTTGTGTTAACTGCTCATTCTCTACAAGCTTGCCATTCTCATCAACTATATTTTTTTCAATGCTAGGTGGATTATCGTCACCTGAACCGGATCCTCCCCCACCACTTACAAATACTTGTCCTACTTTTTCTTCAGTTTTAATATTTTTACCTTCTAATTTCACAGTATTTTTATGAGGTTTTGCAGCAGGATTTGTAACCTTTGTTTTATATCTTAAAACATAGCCTTTGGAACTGTCTGGAAATTCAATTGTAAATCCAGCCTTTGTCGCATTAATTTTAATGTTAGATAAATCTGCTGGCTTAATATTTGTTGGTGCATAACCATCTTCAAATACAGCCTCTTCTAATACTACGCTGTCTGTAATTAACTCATGCCCAGGTCCTAATGTATCTGTTAATTTAAGATCTTGCATTTCTGTTCCAGTTGCATTTACATATACAAGCCAATCAGCAATGGACGGATCTTCTTGATTATAAGAACCCCATTTCAATAGATTATCTTTATTGGGCTGTGGCTTCGGTCTCTCTGTCGTATTACTTACATTTACTTCTTTATTTACGATTTGACCATCAACGTTAAATTCTAATGGAATTTCTTTGACACCATCATATGCTTCTAGACCAAAGTAGAATTCTACAAATAAAGAACCTTTAACGTTATTCTTTCCTTCTACGTAATCACCCATAGTACATGTTAATAGGCCCTTTTTCATCTCACATGTACCAACTGTTTTTCCTTCAGCATCTTTTAAAGGAAAACTCATATTCATAAGGTCTTTTCGAAACTCTTTTGGCATATCAATTGTGAATTGATCTCCACTTTTTATTTTTTCTTTAGCTGACCACTTCACTTCTACTTTCATACCATCTGAGGCTTGATACGGTTCAGATGTCGTGCCATCAGTACGGGAAATATTAATTTCGTCCACTGGACTTTTCATCACAGCAGCTTGAATAACTGGAGCCCACACATTCAGCACTGAAAATAATACTAGAAAAACTAATGAAACCATTGAAATATGCCTTTTAGTACTTTTCATTTGCATAGTTCCCTCCTATTTTTTATATTTATATAACAAAAAAAGACCGTCCGGTTGCATCAAAAATGTGCAACCAGACGATCTTAGTAACCAATATATATTACCGTAGACTCTAAGCTTTGCGGCCTATCCTTTCGAATAGTGTGCTAAAAATATCTTTTATTCTTTTTTTGTTTCATTTTCCTCTTAAACCAAATATTACTATACCGTCTGGACGGTTATAATTCAACACCCTACAAAATTGTTCTATTATTCTAACAAAAAAAATAATTCACCACTGGATTAAATAACCAACGGTGAATTATCTTATATTATATAGTTAGTATATTCTACTTATATGAATTATTAATAAGAGCTTGAATCACTTTTTCTCTTAACTCGGGGCTTAGTCTTCCAATCCCTAAACATTCCGAATACCATAATCCATCTGCTGCTAATCTAATAATTGTGGCACAAACTGAATCTATTTCATCATTTTCTATATTATTCTGAAGTTGGTGAAATGCTTGTTGTAATGGCTCAAGTAATTCAGGTTTTAACATGAATGCTGTCATCATACTACTAGACAGCTCTTCTGATCTTCTCTCATTACTTAATCTTTCCTCTACAAAAGAGCGAACCCATCTTCCTTTTCTCTCTGAGTCTTCCTCTACTTTATTGTAAATAGCGTCTTGATACTCCTCCGTTCCTTTGAGTATCATACCTTCTATTAAAGCTTCTTTATTTGAAAAGTGATACAACAATCCACCTTTACTTACGCCCGCCTCTTTTGCCACTGCTTCTAAGGTTAATTTAGCAACCCCTTTATATTGCACAATGTGAGAAGCAGCTGATAAAATTTTTTGCCGTGTTATGCTTGTACTCATTCCTTTTTAAAACCCCATTTCGACTAAAATTATATAAATACGTATCTTATTTTTAATATTGTTGAGTACTACTAACTATTTTCTTTATACAACAAAAGCTTCATTACCTTTGAATTTTTAGTTACTTATTCTATTAAAAATTTCCATATCATTCAATATGATAACATCAAATACACAACACTGACTATACATCTATACTTTTATATTCATTTCTAATATATTCATGAATAGGATTTATTAGTTTAGCTTTTCCTATTACTTTATCACCTTCATTAGTTTATCTTATTAGACAACTGTAATTCTCTCAGTACTAAATAAAAAATGTTATTCCTCCCGTTGAATGGAGGAATAACATTTTTTATTTATAAACTACTTAACAAATTTGATTCCAACTAGCATCCTTCACATCTTCACTAGTCGGTTTTCTAACTGATTTCACAAAACATTCCTCGCAAGCACCGAACGTAATGAAATTTTTCTGTGCTTGTCTTAACGAAGGTTCATTTGCCCCGCCTTCAAAGTCAGGATTGTTAAACTGAACCTCATCATCTTCCCAATAACATATACTGCAAATTTCATATGTACCTGGTGGTTCTTCTTCTATTGTTTTATACCCACAACACGGACAAGTGTATTTCATGTTCCCACTCCATTACTAACTTGTTTTTTCTCCCATATATCCCGACCCACAAAGAATGTAACAGCACAAATCATAGTTATCCCCATGAAAAAAACATTGGAATCTTCATATGTATTTGGAATCCCTACCGTTATGAAAACAATACTAAAAGCTAAGAGTAAATATAATAATACAGATATAATATAGCTAAATTTAAATCGTAAAATGATACCTCTAAACAATATCTCACCAAGAAGACATCCACCTAAAATAATAGGTACTCCGAAATACAATGTAAGGACTCCCATTTGCGAAATAGATTGAATTATCTTTCCAAGTATGTTCGGCGAAATCATCTCATTATTTTTTCCCATCCTATCATATAAATCAAGTGCCGTTGCTGAAATAAAGAAACTTAATATAGAAAATGAATACGGAATTAAAAATTTGCTCACTCTCATTCACCTCACTTTTTTCCTTTCATATATATTATTCACTATTTTCTATCATTTTCACATAAAAAAATAACCCTCTATGATAAAACATAGAGGGAAGAATTTCTATATAAAAACCTATACCTTATCCTGAAGTGAATTCCGAAAACAGAACACATATCAAAACACCTAAACCATCTGCTCCCTATATTCGGTTTAGATGTTTTATCCCGCTATTTGCGGGCAGTAAGACCCCCACCTCAAAATTTAGCGAAAGCAAAGAAGTTAGGTGAGGAATCAACTGCCCGTAAACGCCCGATTCGTTCAACTAATAATCAGTGGGGATGAAGACCCCCCCACTGATTAAAGTTTCACTTTATTAGAAAGTAGTACCTTCTTTTTTGTAATATTCTTTTGAAATCTCTTCATAAAACGCTGCCGATGTCGAATAGAAGTAAGGTGCTAACCATAAGAAACCGATTCCTATAGTAAGAATACTTAAGATGAACCAGCCAAGGAAACTTAAGCATAGTAAAAAGTAATCCATTTTATGTCCGTTCATCATATGGCGACTTTCGGTAATTGCTTGATTCGCTGTGTATTCTGGATGATCATTCAAAATAAAATACGTCATAGAATAAGAAAATGATTTAATAATACCCGGAATAATAAAAAGTAATGTCCATAGAATTACGTATACATACATTAGTAAATATGTTAAAAATGCCTTCATAAACTTACTTCCATCGCTAAACCATCTAAATACATGACCAATACTAGCATTAGTTCCACGAATTACATTTAAAACTAGGTAATAAGCACCCGTTGTTAACGGACCGATAATAAGCATTGCAATAATAGTTACTGTAAGCGAATCACTTGCTTCTTCCCAACCCCAAAACATTGAGAAAATACCTGTGGTTAGAAATTCCACAGCTCCAATAAGAATTCCAATTAATAAGGTTGCTCCTACTGCTAATCCCCATTTTCCTTTTAATGCATCAAGTGCTTCTCTTTTCAACTGACTTATCATACATAGCCTCCTAATATTATTTCTACATTATTATACCATTTATATCAAATATTTCACGAATTCCCCTTAAATAGAAGCACACTTCCTTTTTTCTGATACATATTCATATATGTGCGCTGTAGTACTCATATATGGATTGGACTAAAGAAAACTTAGTTCAATTGCAAACTACTCATTTCCCTATAAAAAAAGCCTACCTATCATACTAGGCAAGCCTTTTTAAACTAATCCTCACTTATTCTCTTCTTATACCAATCCTGCATTCTCTCTGCATCTTCTACTCTCGTATGCTCTAATTTATAATTCGATGATGCACTAGAAAACTTATACGTACATAAGTCTACGCGGCGCTGGAAATATGATTGTGTCTTCTCCATTGATTGGACGTGTCTTCTTCTTACAAGTCCTGTATATTTTCCAATACTACGATACACAATTGTAATTTGTTCTCCGTTTACACCGTAACCATTTGTTTTAAATGTTGCGTATCCAATTGTAAAGATGAGGATCGCGAGCGGTAATAATGCCCACATGATGTAATACTTTTCAAAGTATATGCTGATTCCCGTCAGCGGGATTGCTAGCATGGCGAAGAAGATGAAACTATCAATGAGATAGCGACGCAATGCTGCTTTTGGTAATGAAATAATGTTTGTATTCAGTTCGTATGGTAATTGTAAATGGGTGAGTAACTGTTGCACGCGATCTTTTCGAATGATAGGATGTAGCGTAACTTTTTCTTCTTTTCCTTCACTTTGAATGACTTCTACTTGCACAGCACAATAACCGAATGGTTGGCGTAATATACCTTCTTTTATCGTAATACCTTGAATGCGGTGTAACTTTAATACGAGTTCTTTTTTCTCAAGTAATCCTTGCGAAATACGGACTTCATCATTTTTTCGATTGACTGTGAAATCCCCATGTTTTAACGCATATCCAATTGTAGATATAATCCAAGAAACGACAAGTAAAATAGCTACCATGTAAATCCAGCCATATATATCATGATCCATAACATAAGACTCTACGCTATTTTTGATCCATCTCGGAATGTACTCGTCCACTTGGTTATAAACGAAAAATATTAAAGAGAATAATAATCCAAATTGACCAGATGTAATAGACGCTATTAAAATCTCTTTCCACGTTAACTTGTACTCTGTCGTTTGTTTTTCCTCTGTAATAATTTCTTTTTGTACTACTTCTTCTGATGTTTCTTCTACTTTTACTACCGAGGTTGGCTCATTTAACATTGTAATAAGCTTTGTTGCCTCTTCTACCGTAATACCAGCTAAACTAACTTCCGGCTCATTTCCTCCGCCAGCTGTTTCAATTTTAATTTTCTTTAGTCCTAACACTTGGTACAGCATGCCTGAACTTGTATTAATCGTTTGAACACGTTCTTTATTTAAGTAGCTCTCCTTCTTCACAAAGAGCCCTTCTTTAATATGTAATACGTTATTTTCGACCCAATATACTTTGTAGTACCAGCCTACGATAGCTGAAACAATCGTGATTACCGCAAAACCGATAGGAACTAAATACCAAAATGGAAACTTTCCTTTTAAACTAAAAAGAAAAATAATAAATGGTATAAAATCTGTTATTTTTAATTCTAATAACATCGTGATTGGATGCTGCCTCTTATACATCCTCATCACTCACTTTCGCTAATTCTGCGATTTTCGTTTTCAACATTTCTGCCTCATACATCGTTAAACCTGGGATACTATGAGAAGTCGCCGCTGTTGAAATGTGTAATTCTGCTAATCCGTATTTCCTCATAATTGGCCCTTGTTCAATTGTAACGTGCTGCACACGAATCATCGGTACTAATACACGTTTTACGACGAAAAGACCGTGCTGAATTTCAAGTTCTTCTTCATTTAGTTGGTAGCTATAGTAACGTTGACGCAATTTCGGGAATGTAAAGTAATCAAACGGCGTATATACAATTGTTAATCCGATGAGCACATAAAAAATCCAAGCCCACCAATTAAACTTAATCATAAAGAAAAGATATGCCAAAATGACGATAATACTAATTCCTAACTCAATTAAGGAACGCGTTTTCCACACCTTGACCATGTCAGGGTGAATTTCATTTTTCAATGGATCCATGTAACCACTCCAAATCTAGTAATCTAATATATGAATACTCTCAATCTATATTTTACATAACTTTACAGAAAATTGAAATTTAATTATCTTTCTTCTCTGGAATAAAATATCCGAACCAAAGTAACCAAATGAAACCGATTAACTTCAGCCAACTTCCATCCGCCTGAAAAGCCTCTATCATACCTGGAATTTTATACACTCCAATGAATCCAAGAAAACCGAGCCACCAGTTTTTTTGCATTTTCACTTTTACTCCTCCTTTATGACGTTTTTCACATTTCGAATCCAAATTTCTTTATACTTTAACTGGAATCCCATTAACATGTAGTTGCTCATATTATCGATAACAAGCGCTAACGTATGAGCATTCTCTTCTGTTGCATGTTGTGACACAACGTCAAGTTCTACACCTTGCTTTAATAAATCATGAAATCCATTTAAAAACTCTTCTTGTATTTCAAATAAACGTTTCTGATACTTCTCATTTCGCGCCGCAGTTACGATAAATTCATTTATGACGCGTAATATACCTTCTTGTCCTTCATACTCAGACAACATATGTAAACCATCTGCAATTAACTTTTTTGCAAAATTTTCTTTCGTATATTGATCTTTATCGAAGTAAGAAGAGAAATGATACCCAGAAAAAATTTCTTCAAATAAAAAATCTACTAACGCTTCTTTAGAAGAAAAATGATAGTAAATGGCCGGTTTTGAAATACCTACCTCTTTCGCAATCATGGAAAGGCTCATTTTCTCAATACCGTGCTCTGCCATAAGTTTAAATGACGCCTCTACAATGTTCTGCGATGTTTGTAAATTCTTTGTCATACTGTACCTCACTTGTTTTTACTTACCGGTCGGTAAGTAAATTATAAAATGAAACGAAATGATTTTCAAGTTAGTTAGCGCTTTAGAAGGGGGTTATTGGTAAATGTAGAAAAACATAAAGTAAAAGCAATATATAACAATAAGGAGGATGTTCATATGGGACTTGGTGGTAAAGGCGGTAGCGGCGGAACTGGTGGCGGTGAAGATGGACAAGCTGGTAAGAGCGGATTTCCATTCATCATTGTACTCTTTATCGTATTAATTATAGTTGGAGCTAGCTATAGTGGACTTGGCTTCTAAGAAAAGGCGCCCTACATTACACATGTAGGACGCCTTCTTTTTAATCCCTATTCAACAATCGCATACGATAACAATTCATCGTCACTTCTCCAAGTCTTTGCAGTAATTGATAGTTCGCATATGCGCCGACCGGGGCACCGATTATCGGTACGAGCTGAAGCATTTTTGCTAAATCGATATAGTCTCGGTACTCTGTTTGGAACTTTTCCCAGTCCATATGATTTTCTTCTTCTGTATCCCACGTTTCGATGGCTTTCCATATTTCTTTTCGATGATCATCACTTGAAAAGGCGAGTTGGAAAACGTGAAGGATAAAAAGGCGCTCTTCTTTGTTACTCGTATCAAATCCGTACAATGTTGCTGCATCGAATAAAAATTTAATTTTAATGCCGAGTAAAAGCGGAAAGTCAGCAAGGCCAAGGAGAATACCACCAGCTCCAGTCCCTGCTCCTTCCGCCGCTGCTATTTTTTTGTACTCATCCATTTTTTTGCGTACTTCATCGTCACGTCTTTGCAGTGACCATGTCGTCTCTTTTAATTTCGGCTTTATAAAGTTTGATCCGGCGCTGATCGTTTGCACCATCATACGAATCGTCTCTGTTAACACCTTTTGTACTTTCGCCGGAATGAGCTGTTGTACTTTCGTCTGCACTTTTTTGGAGAACCGTGTCATCATAGAAGAATCTTTCATGAATGTAGCTTTCCACTGCTCCAATTCTTTTATAACCTTCTCTTCATATGTAATCATAGGTTCATTCCTTTCAATTTAAACGCTCAATGCGCTTCGCCCCGTATTGGTAAACGAAACCGATACTAAATAATATGCTTACGATAAGTAAAATTCCTGTCATCATGAAATCTTTCGTTGCTAGTGCAAATATAACTGTAAAGATTACGCTCCCGATGATTAGAATCGCGTTTAATAAAGTAAGAAAATCTTTCTTCTTTTCATCTACCTTTACTGGATACAAATCAAGCCAAATTTTCATGCGGTGATGTTTCCATAAAGTTAATAGCTGATAGCCGATTAAGTATAGGAAGATAAAACTCACGATGAATCGTCCATATAAAAATGGAATGAAGTAAAGAATAACTCCTCCAAGAGCGAGCAAACGCACATATAATCCAAAATAGTTACCTGATCTTAAAAATGTTCTCGTATATAAGTATAAATATGTACGCTTTTCGCCGATTATCGAAAGAATGAAATCAAGCCATTTCTTGCGGGATACTCTCTCTTTTAATGCTGGTACATCAACGAACATATTCGCAATGCGGTACAGTAACATCATCTTTTTACCTTCTTCAGAAATTAAATACTCCCAGTTCAGCGGCTTCCCTTTCACCATTTGATGCATGATAGCAAGGTATAACACCATGAATAGAACAATTCCGCCAATAAAAAGAACTGAAGTACGTTCTACAAGGAAATATACAAATAAACCGTTTAAGATAAAACGTATGAACCAATCCGCCTTTTGTACATTTTGATCTGTTAAAAAGGACTTTTCCCACGCTATAAATAAATTCCAAGCTTTCACAATGACAAACGCGATTACAATCCATATGTAAGCCGCTCCTGTTTGCTTCATTTGCTGGAAGTATAACGGGGCAAGCGCAGCTGCTACGATTGCGATTATGTATAACTGAATCATAAACGTAAAGAGAAAGGCCTTTGTGAAGTAAGGCTTTAGCTTCTCTTCAACTGGCAGTAAGTAAACAAGGTCTGCTTCTTTTAATAACGTTTGCATTGATCCAGCTGTTAAAACTAGTCCAATTAGCACTGCCATTACGAGCGCAGTTGGAAACGAAGGTGTTAACGTTTGTAACCATTGTTGGTAATAATACGCTCCCGCACCGATGATAAACACGAAAATAAATTTCAAATGATCGTTAAATACGTATTTACTATATGTACGAACTTCTTTTAGAAAGTGACGAAATCGTTCTTTCCATAATGCTGTACTATTCATAATCTTCTTCCTTTGTTAAGGCAATATAAATATCATCTAACGTTGCACCTGGCATATTAAACTGTGATTGCAGTTCAGATAATGTTCCCATCGCTCTTACTTCGCCTTGATGTAAAATAATGAACGAATCACAATAACGCTCTGCCGTCGCTAAAATATGTGTACTCATTAAAATACCTGCGCCGCTCTTTTTCATTTGATCCATCATTTGAAGTAGAGATTGAATTGCTAACGGATCCAGTCCAACGAAAGGTTCGTCTACTATGTAAAGAGATGGCTCCACTAAAAATGCACTCATAATCATTACCTTTTGTTTCATCCCTTTTGAGAAATGAGATGGAAACCATTTTAAACGATTTTTCATACGAAATTCTTGCAATAGTTGTCCTACACGTTCTTCGTACTGTTTTTCATCGACACCGTACGCCATCGCTGTTAATTTCAAATGCTCTTCTAGCGTTAGCTCATCATATAATACCGGTGTTTCTGGAATGAATGAAAAGCTAGAACGGTACGCTGTCATATCATCACGAATTGTTTTCCCATTAATTGTGACAGTTCCTTTTTTCGGTTCCATTAAACCGATAATATGTTTAATCGTCGTACTTTTACCAGCCCCATTTAAACCGATTAAGCCGACAAGTTCGCCTTTATTAACAGAGAACGAAACGTCTTTTAATACAGGTCGTTTCGTATATCCTCCTGTAACATTTTCTACACGCAATAACTCGCTCATACGACACCACTTTCTTCATTAGTATTCATTCTATATTCATCTTACCAAAAATTGCGCTGTACTACATAGTATCGATGTGTTCAAAAAAAATTTAAATTTGTTAGCATATATTTTTACGAAAGCGGACATCATAATTAGTGAAGAAGGAACACATTGAAAAAGCAACCACCAATTGATGAGTATAACAACATAGTGAAGTCATCATGAAATGGGGTGTCCATGTTGGACAATGAAATTTACACATAACCAGATCATTTGTTTCATTTTCGAAACGGGGTGTCTCCGAAAGAGCATATACTGTTTTAAAAAATAAACAATTTCATTTTAAAAAGATTGCAATTCATTTCACTTGAAAATGGGGTGTCTACGGCAGAAACTTTAGCCGATTTACCATGCATTTCTTAAATAAATGGGGTGTCTGCGAAACGTAAATTACGATAATGCTTTTTCAATCCCTCTTCAGAAAACAGGAAGCTGAGTCAGCTTCCTGTTTTTCGTGTTTGTTCTCTTATGTAATTATGGTAAAATACGGCTAAGGATATTTGAAAGGATGAGATCGATGAATCATACAGCAGACAATTGTATTTTTTGTAAAATCATTGACGGGCAAATCCCTTGCTCAAAAGTATACGAAGATGAACATGTGCTTGCATTTTTAGATATTAGTCAAGTAACAAAAGGACATACTCTTGTTATTCCGAAAGTTCACAAACAAGACATTTTTGCGTTAACGCCAGAAATCGCATCACACATTTTTTCTGTCGTTCCAAAAATCGCAAATGCGATTAAAGCAGAGTTTAATCCAGTTGGCTTTAACCTACTTAACAATAACGGTGAAAAAGCTGGACAAACTGTGTTCCACTTCCACCTTCATTTAATTCCACGCTACGGTGAAAACGATGGTTTCGGTGCCGTTTGGAAATCACACCAAAATGAATATACAATGGAAAATTTACAAAACATCGCAAGCACAATTGCAAATAGTGTGAAATAGTGACACTATAAGAAGACGTAATACATAACAAGCCGATTCCCCGAAGTAATTACATATTGCAAGGCTTGTTTCTTCACTCCATATACCGGGGTATACTTTTCTGTGCATAGCGCACTTACAAGAAGGAAAAGTTCTCTTTTCTTTCTCTTGTTTTAAAGATATGCATACTATTTCACATCATGAATACGAACGAAAAATAAGGAGGTCTCTTTTTATGTCAAAAGCTAAATCCTTTATTACAGGTGTCCTTTGCGGCGGAGCAGTTGCTGGATTAGCAGTTCTTTTCTCTACTCCTTCTTCTGGCAAAGCCATGCGCGGCAAGTTAAAAGAAAAAGGAAATGATATTAAAAAGACTTTAGCTGATATTACAGCTGATACAAAGTTATTAAAGCGTCAAATCGTTGAAACTGCTTCAGAAGGTAAAGAAGTGTTTCAAGAATTAAAAGACGACATGCAAGACACGCTTTCTAACTGGAAACAAGATATTTCTCAAAACAAGCGCCATATTGAAAAAGAAATTTTGGACATTCAAAAGTCAATTGAGAAACTACAAGAAGCTGTTCCAGAAAAAGCGTAAACAAATTCCTGCTTAGTTTTTGCATATAACAAATATTTTTTATATAAATTGACCTTAACACGGCATATCACATAGATATGCCGTGTTTTTATGCATTTACAATATATGTTAGCCATTAACATGTAAGGACAACACATGTACTCACGACTCATAAACCGCTTCCATAGTTATGCATGATTTGTATAGAATGTCATTTTTTTAAAAAATTTTCACAATTCTCACAAAAAGACTTTATTAATTTTTATTTTACTGGCATAATAGATAGTAATGAAAAAGAATGTTAAAGTGGGTGAGTAAATGAAAAGTGGAGAAAAAGATTACTCGGTAAAAGAAGCGATGATTTTCAGCCAACGCATTGCTCAATTATCGAAAGCGTTATGGAAATGTGTAGAGAAAGATTGGCAAATGTGGATTAAGCCTTACGATTTAAATATTAATGAGCATCATATTTTAACAATCGCTTATCATTTAAAAGGGGCTTCTATTTCTGAGATTGCTAAGTTTGGAGTTATGCACGTATCAACGGCGTTTAACTTCTCGAAAAAGCTTGAGGAACGCGGCTATCTTGTATTCTCGAAAAAAGAAGATGATAAACGAAATACGTACATTGAAATTACAGATAAAGGGGAAGAATTACTACTTCGCTTAATGGAGGAGTATGACCCTGAAAGTAATTCAGTGTTTAATGGGGCTCTTGCACTTCGTAATTTTTATGGGAAGTTCCCAGAAAATATCGAGCTGATTGCTATCTTGCGCAATATTTACGGACAAGACTTCATCGATATTTTTGAGAAATCATTAGAAGATATTGAGGAGAATTTTACGGAATCCGATCAGAAGTTAGTTAAGAAATAATCTATTTATTTTTTCGCACTCATGCGTAAGAATTCATTCATAAGTGGGTTAAATAAACCTTGTTTTGCTAGCGCTTCCGCAGTTTCGTTTACTTCGAGCTGATGTGGAAGCGCTTTTTCAAATTGATCTAACAGCGCATCGAACAATAAAAGGCCTTCTGCTTTCTCCGCTACATATTGTTCGTTCAATGTTTCACAAAGTTTCAGTATACGTTCAATATCTTTTTTACGAGCTTTTTTCTTTATGATTAAAGAATAAAATGGACACTTTTCTTCATCAATCATTTTAAATAGTAGGTCTACGTAGTATTCAGCTTGTTCTAATCTTCTAACAACGTCCATTTTCTCCCTCACTTTCTAACACAAAGTCTTCTATTTCTGAATTTTATAACACGAACAAAATATCGTATGATACAATATATAAAGTATATGTATTTTAGCCAAAAGGAGGTCTCGCCTCATGACACTTATAACAGTTGTTTTTGTCGCATTCGCACTTCTTGTTATATTTTACACGAATTTCATGACACATACACTGTGTGAACGAAAACAAATAGCTGCGAGCCGCCAGCCCGGTGTCTTTCGGGTTATTAATGTATGTATAACAATTTTATTAATTTCTAGTTATATAGAAATTATATTTCATGGAAAGTGAGGAAGGAAAGCCCCTTCCTCACTTTTTTCCTCTATAAGCAAATTATACCTACTATAACCAATAAAATAAACAGTACAAGTAATAAAATAAGTTGAGAATTCATCCCCATCCCCTCCTCTATTCTGTATATGCGGCATACGCCCAATATGGCACACTTTCAAAATCTGACACGATATGGTTAATTTTTCTTTATCAATATGAAAACGAGTCGAAATATGATATATTAAACTTTGTACATATTGCTTATACTATAGAACAAATAACATTCATCAAAACTTTATCCTCAGCCTCGGTAAGCCCTGTTAAGCGCGCTTTAACAATATAAAAAGCAAAAGTATCAGTGAGACTTAATCGGGCTCTTATGAACTTAAGTTCATTGGTGTAGGATAAATTAAAAATACATAATAGTAGGAGTGTTTATCGAATGAAGAAAGCTATGCTTGCCTTAGCAGCAACAAGTGTAATCGCATTATCAGCATGTGGAACATCATCATCAGACAAAATCGTTACATCTAAAGCTGGTGACATTACAAAAGAAGAATTTTACAATCAAATGAAGACACAAGCTGGTAAACAAGTACTAAACAACATGGTTATGGAAAAAGTACTTATTAAAAACTACAAAGTAGACGACAAAGAAGTAGATAAAAAGCTCGATGAAACGAAAAAACAAGTTGGTGATCAATTCGATACACTGTTAAAACAACAAGGTATGAAAGAAGAAACATTTAAAAATATGTTACGTGCTCAATTAGCTCAAGAAAAAGCAATTGAAAAAACAATCACTGATAAAGAACTAAAAGAAAACTACAAACCTGAAATTAAAGCAAGCCACATTCTTGTAAAAGATGAAGCTACTGCGAAAAAGGTTAAAGAAGAACTTGGACAAGGTAAATCTTTCGAAGAGTTAGCGAAACAATACTCTGAAGATACTGGCTCAAAAGAAAAAGGTGGAGACTTAGGATTCTTCGAACATGGTAAAATGGTTAAAGAATTCGAAGATGCTGCTTATAAACTGAAAAAAGATGAAGTAAGCGAACCTGTAAAAACACAATTCGGTTACCACATCATTAAAGTTACAGACATTAAAGAGCCAGAAAAATCATTCGAACAATCTAAAGCAGACATCAAAAAAGAACTAATTGCGAAGAAAGCACAAGATGGCGCATTCATGAACGATCTTATGATGAAAGAAATCAAAAAAGCTGACGTAAAAGTTGAAGATAAAGATTTGAAAGATCTTTTCGAAGAGAAAAAAGCTGACGAGAAAAAAGAAGAAAAGAAATAATGAAATAAAAAGCTCGGGCTTAGGCCTGAGCTTTTTGTATACCCTCTTCTCTCGGGAGTTATATCCAGATTCGGTAAATGAAATTATATAGTTGGTCCTCTGAATGAATTATATCAGCGATTTTCGAAATATATCGACTTACCGACAAAAAACGACAACAAGCGTGACTCCCTCTACAAAAACAAAAAAACCTTGATCCACGTAGCATGGAACCAAGGTTTATCTTATTATCATTGATTAAATGAAAAAACTATGTTAAATTAGTACAGAAACACATTTTATAAAACACAAGGAACGTATTTATCCGTATCTTAATTGTACACCAAAACACATCTTCAGTCAACCTCTATTTTTCACTTTTAAAGGAGTGCTACCGTATGAAAAAAAAACTTGATCTAGAGCAAAAACGATTGGATACCGTGATCGAAACGATTACGCAGCAAATTGATAAACTGGAAAACGAAACTGGCAGACGCCGGGCAGAAGTAATCAACATCCGTAAACACTTTTGGGATGACGTTAAAGTGAACACGGATACTTTTGATGATTATCTTGAAACAGTTATCAACTTAAGGCAACAAGCTCAGTCCCTTGCTGTCACACAAATTACACATAAGCACACTTTCAATCGACTTGCCGCATTAAGACGCATGCATAAAGCACCTTATTTCGGACGAATTGATTTCAAAGAAGAAGGAGAATCTGCTGCAGAGCAAATTTATATCGGCGTAGCCACACTTACCGATGCTAGCGGAGAAAACTTCCTCATATACGACTGGCGTGCACCTATTTCGAGCGTTTATTACGACTATCCACCAGGACCAGCTGAATACAAAACACCAGGAGGCGTAGTTCGCGGTAATGTGGAGAAAAAATTACAGTACATTATTCAAAATGGCGAGATTGATTCTATGTTCGATACGAGCCTTACAATTGGCGACGAAATTCTGCAACAGGCGCTTGGAAAAGGTACGAATAAACATATGCAAAGTATCGTCGCTACGATTCAGCGCGAGCAAAATGAAATTATCCGTCACGATGAAGGGCGACTCCTTATCGTGCAAGGAGCTGCTGGTAGTGGTAAAACGTCAGCTGCCCTGCAACGCATTGCCTATTTACTATATAAATATCGCGAATGGCTAAAAGCGGACCAAATTATTCTCTTCTCCCCTAACTCTATGTTCAACAGTTACGTATCTAATGTACTGCCAGAACTCGGCGAAGAAAATATGCAGCAAGTCACATTCCAAGAATATTTAAACCATAGACTAAGTAAATCGTTTGATGTTGAAGATCCTTATGAACAACTAGAATATATGCTAACTGAAACGAATAGCCCTGCTTATAAAACGAGAAATGCGAGCATTCGATTTAAAGCATCTACTCAATTTTTCGAGATGATTAGAGCGTACAGACAATCTCTTGAATCTTCAGGCATGCTATTTAGAGGAATGAAATTTAGAGGGAAATTGATTGCCTCTGCTAAAGAAATTACAGAGCAATTTTATAATACGGATTCCTCCCTCCGCTTCCATAATAGAATCGAGAAGTTAACGGATTGGCTAAACAAACAAATAGACGCAATCGAAAAAACAGAACTGAAAAAGCCATGGGTAGAAGAAGAAATTGAATTACTTAGTAAAGATGAATATCAAAAAGCTTATAAATACTTACAGAAAAAAGGCGAGTTTGAAGATAACTCCTTTCATGATTATGAGAAAGAAACGAAAGTACTTGGACGTATGATTGTCCGTAAAAAATTGAAGCCGCTTCGTAAAGGCATTCAAACATTACGTTTCATCAATTTTACAGGCATATATAAACAACTCTTCACAGATGCATCATGGGTTACTGGAGAAAAGCCGAAAGAATGGGACGACATTTGCTCATTAACTGTGAACATGCTTGATGAAGGAAAATTATATTACGAGGATGCGACTCCATTTTTACTTTTAAAAGAACTAATTGAAGGCTTCCAAACGAATAGATCGATTAAACACGTACTCGTAGACGAAGCGCAAGACTATTCTCCGTTTCAGTTCGAATTTTTAAAACGTCTCTTCCCTGCCGCAAAAATGACGGTACTCGGAGACTTTAACCAAGCGATATTTGCCCATGCGAGTGAAACAGTGAACTTCAATACACTTACTAGCTTATACGGACCAGATGAAACGAACGGCATCAACTTAACTCGTAGCTATCGTTCCACAAAACCAATTATTGAATTTACACGTGCTCTCGTACCGGAAGGAAAAAACATTAACGCATTTGAACGTGACGGTGAGAAGCCTACAGTAACGAAAGTAGCGAATGATAGCGAACTGCACGACTGTATTTCTTCCAAAGTTGCTGAACTTCAAAAACAACAGCATAATACAATCGCAATTATATGTAAATCCGCAGCTGAAAGTGCCGCTGCCTACGAAGCACTTAATCATATCGAGAATATTAAACTCGTGAAAAGTAACTCCGCCGAGTATGAGCAAGGCATTGTCGTGATCCCGGCTTACTTAGCGAAGGGTATCGAATTTGACGCTGTTATTATTTATAATGCTTCTAAAGATGTGTACAGTGATGAGAGCGTTCGTAGATTGTTTTACACTGCTTGTACGCGAGCTATGCATGAATTACAACTTTATAGCGTTGGCGAGGTTAGTCCTTTTATACTCGGGGCTGCTTCAGAGAGCTTTGAACTTATTACAACACCTTGATACGAATCAAGGTGTTTCTTTTTTATGCAGGATTTACAAATTTAAAATAGAATATATCATTTTAGAAAAAATAAGGAGTGGAAAAATGAATCATTATTTCATTGCTATTTATGACGGTGAGTTTCCTACCGAAAAATTACATACCATTTTACAATTGAACCCCACTTTTATTGATTTAAACGTCCGCACCATTTCAATTTCATCACCAAGACTTTTCACATTAGTAGTTGGAGAAGAAAACGATGCACTCACAACTGGACTTACAGATAAATACCACTTATTAACGAAGGAATTACAAGCACTTGAGCAGCAAGAGAAATACTATTACGTATACGATTATAAAATTAGAAAAACCATCGAGAATCCCACACAAAAATGTTTTCCATTCGCACAAATCAATATAAGTGTTACGAAATTCCATCAGATGATTCAAAAAGTAAAAGACTTAAAACGACCTGTATTTGCAGGGTATAAAATCATTTCTCATGATTCGGATATACTGACAATTGATGTACTTCTTTCTTCTCATTTATTGGATCCTAACATTTCTGAAAAAAATGCGGAAGAGTACGCCTATTTACAACAACTAGCTGAATCAATCTCTCGTTCTGAATTATGTACTTCTATTGAAGCGAGTTCACTTATTTAAACACGAAAAGAGGGTTATTTCTCATAACCCTCTTCTACTATCTATTTACATTTGTACTTAATCATAATAATGCATTCTTTTATATGCAACTTATATAAGTATCAAGGTGTTTTTCTCATTCTAAACGACATATCTTTACGTCGATATATACTCAGCACAATACCCATTATAAATGCATGAAACAGAGTTGGTACTAATCCATAACTAATAAAAGGTAATGATATAGAAGCACGCGGTAATAATCCTAAGATCATGCCAACGTTACAAATAAAATGGATTACAAAAAGAGTCACTCCGCCAACGAGAAGTAATTTACCATAACCATCATTTATTTTATAAGCTATGTTCATTATCCTTACTGCAAAAAGAGAAAGAATAATGACAAGAAATAGCGCAAGCACATATCCATAATAGTAAGTCAAACTAGCGAATACAAAATCAGTATGGGCAGCAGGGATAGACTTTATATTTCCATATGTACCAAACCAACCTGCCGACGACATCGCCTCTTTTAAACGTAAATACCATAGATCATGCTCTGGGTTTAACATTCCTAAAATTCTAGCTATCCGGTATTCTTTTACAGCAGACCAGGAAAATAAATCCCTAATAATAAAGAGAAAAATCGGTAACATCGTAATGAGCCATGCCGTTTTCTTTCCTAGCTTACTCCACCAAAGCATAACGAATACCATCGTAATATAAATATAAATTGGCACCATAAATGATGTAGTTAAAAATAGATATAAAGAAAATACGTACAACATGAGCAGATGTATAAACTTTAATCTACTGTTATTAAAAAATGAAGCCCAGGCTAGAAAAAAGAATGGTATTGTCATTAAACAGTCAATTTTAATGGGACCAATTTTTATTAACGCTTCCCCATTCACAGAAATAGTCGGAAAACATTTTATAGCTAACAAGATAAGTATTCCAATTGTATAAAACAGCCACCCGAGTCTCTCTAACTTCCGATAATCAAATAGCATCATCCCAATAGCTGTTGCAATGCCGAGAATCACAAAAATCACTTTATTTAGTAGTAAATCATTCGTATGTCCAAGAGCTATAATTGGCAAAAAACCTAGCCCCATCGCAGCCACTAATAAACCAATTAAGAACCAATCAACCTTTGGCTTATGTAGTTTATTAAGTTCCTGGCCAAGCTTGATTGGACTTCCCATTTGTTCAACAGCCTTATCTTCAGCAACTTCCTCACTTAACCCTTTCTCTACCCACATGTTCTTCGCCTTTTTCAAATGAAAATCTAGTTCAGTTGCCACAAAGCTCTTTGCTTCTTTTGATTTAATATGATTGGTAACTTCGCTTACAAAACGCTCCCCTTTTTTATTCAATTCCGCCTCACTCCTGTACTAAGCCTTTTAATATAAATCGTGCCTTCGTAGCATTCTTCTCAGCCTTTCGCAGCATCTTGTTTCCTTTATCATTTAATTGATAATATTTAGCTCCTTCGTAATCCCAGCTAGATTGGATAAAGCGATTCTGTTCTAGACGATGCAATAAAGTGTATAGAGTTCCTTCATCACCTTCGAATTTTTGAATTCCTCTCCCACGTAGTAACTGCATCAATTCATAACCTGTTTTTTCATTCATAAGAAGTTGCAACACTGCTAAAAGGATATCTTCTTCCTTTTCGGACGATTGATTGATTTTTTCGCGCATCCGCTTTCGATGCTGATCAGAAAAACTCAAATGTTTAAAAGTTGTATTCTCCATTGATTTTCGCAAGCCTTTTAATCGATCTTCCATTTGATTATTCCTCCAATCCTTCCTTCAATAGTTCCTTCGCTTTTTTCAGTCTTGTTTTTATCGTGTTTTCTTTCACGTCTATTACAATAGCAATCTCTTTAATTGATAATTCTTCATAATAAAATAGATAAATGACTTCTCGATATTTTATCGGTAAATTCATTACTGCAGAAGCAAGCCTACTATCCTCTGCATTTTGAATAACAGTTTGTTCCACACTTTCTTTTTGACTCTCCATATACGTAAAGTCATCCTCTGTAACGATAACTCTTTTGTTATACCAACTTTTTAAATAGTCCTTACAATGATTAATCGCAATTCTCCATAACCATGTTTTCACATTCGAATTTCCTTTATATGTATGAAGAGATTTATAGCATTTCACAAATATATCTTGCGTTAAATCCTCCGCAACCTCTTTATTATTCACATATGAATACACAAGCTGCAGGACTTCTTGTCCATACTTGTTCATTATTTCGTCGATAAGGTCCTCCTTATCTTCTATTTCAAACGCTTCTATCGTTAATTCATCCACATCATTTCCTCCTTCCCATATATTAGACGACGCACTGTATGGAAAAGTTTTATAAATTCATAAAAAAATACGGCTGGCAATGTCCATACCGTTTTTTATGAATTTTCATTTGTTTATTGTCCCCACGCACTAATGCTCTGCTTAAAGACAGGAATTTTCATCCATATATCTTGTTCCCTATTTTAAAACATAATACAATTAAAATGTAACTTAATAAGCTATAACTAATAGGTGTGGTAATCATCTCTTCCATTTTGAAAAAAGGGGGGAGGTGATAAAATGATCGCGATGTTTGTAATCAAATTAGTGTATGGTATCCTAACCGGAGCTGGCGTTGTCATCGGTAGAAGATACGTCGGTCCGTGGCTAATTTCTGTATACAAAAAAGCGAGAACCACCCTGCTTCGTGGAAAAGGTAAGGGCGGTTCTCGGCTAAAACGTTAATGTAATTGTCTTATAACCGCACCTACTACCACCACAATAGCAAGTTAGGTTACAAAGGCAGAAGTTTCTCAGGCTTCTGTCTTCTTTATTTTATGCAAAATTCATACTATACACTCTATCATCATTGTAACACATTTTATTTATTTTTAGTCAAGAGAAAAAACCACCTAAAGGGCTCCCCTTCAGGTGGTTCTCTATTTTACGCTAACGCAGCTGCCTGTTCTTGTTGATCTACAGGAATTACAGCGTCTGTTAATGCTTTTTCTAGTTCAGCTGTATATTTCATTTGTTCTTCTTTGCTCCAGCCTAGTTTCGCAGCCATGTAGTTGATTACTGCTTCTTTCCACTCGTATACCCAGTGGATGTTGAAGAATACAGCACCTCTGCGGCGTACGAAGAAGTCTACTGGTTTTGCTGTCATTTCGTAATCCATTGCGTATACAAGTGGGATTAGAACGTCAAGCGGCATGTTATATTCTTTTGCTTCGTCTTTATGTTTTTTCGCTAAGTCGAATAGTACGTCAACGTTAGAGCCGTAGAATTTCGCGAACTCTTCTGCTTGCGCTTTCGTTAAACCAGATTTCGTACCTTCGTCTGCTTTTTTCGCAACGAATGCTGGGAATCCGTGTGAACCATCTACATGTCCACCAGAGATTGGCATATGTTTCGTGTCACTCTTCGGATATGCACTATGACCTTCTTTTTGTAGTAAGTTTGTTACGTAGTCTACTACCATTTCAGCCATTTTGCGGTATCCTGTTAATTTACCACCAGCGATTGTAATTAAACCAGATTCAGAAGTCCAAATTTCATCTTTACGAGAAATTTCAGATGCATTTTTACCTTCTTCATAAATTAATGGACGTACACCAGCCCAGCTTGATTCAACATCTTTTTCCGTAATTTTCACGCTTGGGAACATGTAGTTAATCGCATTAATAATGTATGTGCGATCTTCTGTTGTCATGTGTGGTACAGCTGCATCTTTATCATAGAACGTATCTGTTGTACCTACGTATGTTTTTCCGCCGCGAGGAATCGCGAACACCATACGTTTATCTGGTGTATCGAAGTAAATTGCTTGACCTAATGGGAAACGTTTTTGATCAATTACTAAGTGAACACCTTTTGATAACTGAAGTACTTTTCCTTTTTTCGAGTTATCTTTTTCACGAAGTGTATCTACCCAAGGACCAGCTGCGTTTACAATTTTCTTACCGTAAACTTCGTACACTTCTCCGTCTAGTAAATCGATTACACGTACACCGCATACTTTTCCATCTTTATATAAGAAACTGTCTACTTTTGCGTAGTTAACAGCTTTCGCACCATGCTCAATTGCTTCTTTCATTACTTCAATTGTAAGACGCGCATCGTCTGTACGATATTCTACGTAGTAACCGCCGCCTTTTAATCCTTCTTTTTTCACAAGAGGCTCTTTGTTTAATGTTTCTTCACGGTTAAACATTTTTCTGCGCTCGCTTCGTTTTACACCTGCTAAGAAGTCGTATACACGAAGACCAATTGATGTACTGAATGATCCGAACGTACCGCCTGTATGGAACGGAAGTAACATCCACTCTGGTGTTGTTACATGGGGACCGTTCTCATATACGATCGCACGCTCTTTCCCCACCTCTGCTACCATTTTCACTTCAAGTTGTTTTAAATAACGTAGACCACCGTGTACAAGTTTCGTAGAACGACTTGATGTACCTGCTGCAAAGTCCTGCATTTCAAACACAATTGTTGATAACCCGCGTGTTGCCCCATCTAATGCAATACCAGAACCAGTAATACCTCCACCAATTACGATCACATCTAACTCTTGTTTATTTACTCCGTTTAATACGTCTTTACGTTGTTTACTTGAAAATTTCATGGTAATTCCTCCCTTTGATAACGAAAAAAGAGACCACGAACTCCGCTATAGATTTCGCCTCTATAGCGTGTTGTGGTCTCTCCAAATCTCCTACCGAATTATTAACTTGTCATCATTATAACACTGTTTATGATTATTTGAAAGCTTTTGTTGCTTCAATTGCTTTTTTCCATCCAGCATATAGCTCTTCGCTTGTTTCCGCTTCCATCGTTGGTTCAAAGCGTTTGTCCATATGCCACTGCGCTTTAATTTCATCTTGGTTTTTCCAATATCCAACCGCAAGACCTGCTAAGTATGCTGCACCTAAAGCTGTCGTTTCATTGATCACTGGACGCTCTACAGGAACTTCTAAAATATCACTTTGGAACTTCATTAAGAAGTTATTCTTAACTGCTCCGCCATCAACGCGTAATGTATTTAGTTCGATACCTGAATCTGCTTCCATTGCACAAAGTACATCTTTCGTTTGGTATGCTAAAGATTCTAGCGTCGCACGAATGAAGTGCTCTTTCGTAGTACCGCGCGTTACGCCAAACATAGCGCCGCGTACTTCACTATCCCAGTAAGGTGTTCCGAGTCCTACAAATGCTGGTACAACGTATACACCGTCAGTTGATTCAACGCGTGATGCGTACACTTCACTCTCACTTGCATCTTTAAACATGCGCATTCCGTCACGTAACCACTGAATTGCAGAACCTGCTACGAAAATACTTCCTTCTAATGCATAGTTTACTTTACCATCTAAACCCCATGCAATTGTTGTTAATAGACCGTGCTCAGAAGCTACTGCTTTTTCACCTGTGTTCATTAACATGAAGCAACCAGTTCCGTAAGTATTTTTCGCCATACCTTCACCGAAACAAGCTTGTCCAAATAATGCTGCTTGCTGGTCACCAGCTACACCTGCAATCGGTATATTTTGACCGAAGAAGTGATAATCAATTGTTTCACCATATATTTCAGATGATGGACGTACTTCAGGAAGCATGCTCTTTGGAACTGTTAACATGTCTAGAAGCTCATCATCCCACTGTAAGTCGTGAATGTTAAACATTAATGTACGTGATGCATTTGAATAGTCTGTTACGTGCGCTTTACCACCAGATAGTTTCCATACAAGCCACGTATCAATTGTTCCGAATAATAACTCACCGTTTTCTGCTTTTTCTCTTGCACCTTCAACGTTATCTAAAATCCATTTTACTTTCGTACCAGAGAAGTATGCGTCAATTAAAAGACCTGTTTTTTCACGAACCATTTCGCTATAACCTTTTTCTTTTAACTCATCACAAATCTCCATTGTTTGACGAGATTGCCATACGATTGCGTTATAAATTGGTTTACCAGTCGTTTTATCCCATACAACCGCTGTTTCACGTTGGTTCGTAATACCGATACCAGCGATTTGCTCTGGTTTTACATCCGCTTCACTTAAGCAAGTTGCGATAACTGCTAAAATAGATCCCCAAATTTCTTGTGCATTATGTTCTACCCAGCCTGGCTTCGGAAAATGTTGTGTAAATTCTTTTTGAGCTGAATGAACGATTTCCCCTGCTTTATTGAAAAGAATTGCGCGTGAGCTAGTTGTTCCTTGGTCTAATGAAAGAATATATTTTTTCATATCGGTTTCCCCCTATGCTACTTTTCTATTATTTGTAGTGCTTCCACTTTTTTTACTTGTCATATATGAGATTGCTAGTACAACCACAGTTGCAATAATTACATAAATAAGTGCTGAATTTTGTTTTCCTTCAAATACAACTTGATGGAATAAACCTGCAAGTGATCCACCTAAAATCGGACCAACTACCGGAATCCATGCATACTTCCAGTTTGAACCGCCTTTTCCTGCAATCGGAAGGAAGAAGTGTGCAATACGCGGACCTAAATCACGAGCCGGGTTGATTGCGTATCCTGTTGTTCCACCTAATGATAAACCAATACTTACAATTAAGAAACCTACGATAAATGGATTTAATCCATCTGCAAATTTATTTGCTCCAATTGCTAATATACCAAATACTAAAACGAATGTTCCAATCATTTCACTTAAAAGGTTTGCAAATGTGTTCGGAATTGCTGGACCTGTTGCAAATACGCCTAACTTTGTTCCTGGATCTTCTGTTTCTTTCCAATGTGGTAAGTAGTGTAAATATACGATAATTGCCCCGATAATTGCCCCAATCATTTGTGCTGCGATATAACCTGGTACGTCACTCCATGGGAACGCTCCCTTAAATGCTAGTCCTATCGTTAAAGCTGGATTCAAATGTGCCCCACTAATTGATCCAACCGCATACGCTGCAACCGCTACTGCTAAGCCCCAGCCCATTGTAATTACAATCCAACCAGAATCTTTCGCAAACGACTTCTTTAAACTTACACCAGCACAAACGCCGCCACCAAGTACGATTAACAACGCTGTCCCTATTAATTCCCCTAAAAATGCTGACATAAAATCCCTCCACAATCAATTTAAATGCTTTCAAATGTGATAGAGGTAAAATGAATGGCCATTCGTTTTTTTCAAAAGAAAAAGATCCACAGCTTACACGCTTCTATATAAAAGTATATAGAAACAATGAAATGTGGATCTCTTCTTTTCTCCGTCACGTTTATTAACTTGTCTATAATGTTAACTGTTAATGAAAGCGGTGTCAACAGAATCTTTTCACATTTTCGTCACTTTTTTTGGTAATGTTTCCATAATTCTTTTTTCGATGTCGTAATCGCTGTCGCACCAGCATGTAAAGCTCTTTCAACATCCTCCACAGTACGAATAAAACCACCCGCTAAAATCGGTACACCTGTACGCTCTTTTACTTCAGCGATCACATCCGTTAGCGCACCAGGAAGCACCTCTATATAATCCGGTTTCGTCTTTTCTAACAAATTACAGCTCTTTTCCATCGCACTAGAATCAATCAAAAAGATGCGTTGAATGGAGACGACACCCTTTTGCTTCGCCTTCATAATTACGCTCGCCTTTGTTGACAATAACCCGTACGGTTTATATTCTTGGCATAAAAACTCCGTCGCATGCCCATCACTTTGTAACCCATGGATCAAATCAACATGTAAAAACACCTTTTTACCGTGTTGCTTCGCGAGTGAAACAACACTCTTCAATTGACCAACATGAATATCTAAAATAACAATATATTCATACGAACTATGTAATAGCTTTTCCAAGTCTTTAATTTGCCTCACTGCTGGCAAAATTTTTTGTTCATGAAATTCCATTCTAAATGTCCCCTTCTTTATATCATCCTATCCTTTATAGTACACAATTTATACGAAAAGAACAGCTAGTGTAGGGAATTTCTTTCAAACCTTTCCTCTATTTATATATTTTCTTCAACTTATCAGAAACCGCGCCACCTATAATCATTAATATAAGAGGTAGAAAGTTCATCACATACGGTGCGTCTGCTACAATTGTAACGCTCGCTCCTGCAAACTTATTTAACATCCACACAATGATTTTTGTAACAAACAAAAATACGCCCATCATAAATAGACTATCGAAAAACACCTTCCATTTTGGATATGCCAATTGCTTACTATCTTCAATAACTTTCTGTGTCAACTCTTCATCACTCCTCAATAGCTCATCAATCGTAATACCGAACAAATCACTTAAATGAATAATAATTTCAATGCTCGGATAGTTCTTTCCCGTCTCCCATTTCGAAACAGATTGCCTACTTACATGAAGTTTTTCCGCCAAATCATTTTGGGACCAATTCCGTTTTTCTCGTTCTTCTTTTAAACGCTCACTAAAGATCATACTGTGTTTATCACCTCTCTACGCCTAGTATGGTCAAATAAATGATGAAGAGTAAAGCTAGTTATCGTTGCATAACCAACGCAACTTATGCGTTACCCCTTAACATAGAGTCATTGCGCACTTTATGTCATGCAAATTTTTTATACTTTTCTTCTATAATAATTTCCCGAACAATAATATACATAATGGATCCCAATAAAAACAGGACTAAACATAAAAACACGCCCTCTGTTTTAGAATAATAAACAGAAAGCGTTCCTTTTTTATAAACTGTATTTAGAAATTATTATTTAAGATATTTCCCCAAATCATCTAAGTTTCTCGTATGATTTAGAATGATTACATACTCAATTTCAACTTCTGTTACTACCATTTCTAATACTTGATGGACTTCAATATAATCATTTTCATATTCTTTTGCCGAAGCTACAATCTCTTCTAAGGTTCTTACAAATGTTTCAGCACTCCAGTCTTTTGTTGACAACGCCACATAGGTTTGAAATTTTTTTGTATTCATGTTAGTTCACATCCTTTTTAAAATTAATAAAATTATATATTAGATAAAAAAAATATAAAATACTCTCTTGTATAAATCAATTACCTTTTTATTTAGTACATCTTCAATTTTAAAATGACAGCTAATAAACGAAGCATACACTTTTCTCTTATACAAATATTTCATACAACAAAAAAGAAGAGAAATAAAATATATTCCTCTTCTTTACAATCTCTATTAAAGTAATACCGAATCTTTATCACTATCCTGATTACGTTTCTCACGCTCTTCTTCTAAACGTTTCATATATACTTCGCCTTCTTTTTCAATAAACTCATTATCCATCTCTTGCTCTTTTTTCGAAGTATATAAAACCATGTAGCCACTTAGTACAATCCCAACAATTACAAGATACACCCACCATGGTAAAATTTCCAAATCACTTCATTCCTTTCTTTAGACAAGCCTTATTAGTTTCACTGTATGAGGAAAGAAGTGGATTTATGCTTAAAAACTTTTTATTGTGGATGCTTTGAGAAAAATGCTTGTACATATTCCATAAATTCGATTGGCTCTTGGCGGAACGGAGCATGGTATCCTTTTTCAATAATATGAAATGTACTATTTGTAAATAACTGATGATACAGCTCACCGTTTTTCCAAGAAACGCTCTTATCATGTCGTCCCCATATAATTAAAGTCGGTACTTTAATTTTATCGGCCTCCATCGCAATGCGGCGCTCTCTCATTTTCGTAAGCTGATCGTAATGCTCTTTATCATCACGACTATTTTTCACTTCATTTTTATTATAATCCGTAATCTCTGTTACTGTTTGAAGATCCGTTGATAGGGGCGGCACTTCATAACTTTCTTTTTGCTGGAAAGACTCGATTCCTGTAGAATCCGCCAAAACGAGATGTGTCACTGCGTCCGGATATAAATACGCTAAATTAAGGGACATCTCTCCCCCCATCGAATGACCAAGTACCGCAAACTGATCGTATCCGAGCTTCTTCATTAACTTATAATATAAATTCACTTGCGCAGGAAACGAATACTGAAAATCAACCGGCTTAGAAGAACGCCCAAATCCTAAAATATCAACTGCAATAATCGTATGATCTCTCGCAAGTTCCGGATAAATATCACTAAACCCATCTGAAGAACCACCAAATCCATGAAGCATAAGTAAAGGCGGCTTCCCCTCACCAATTTGCTTAAAGTAAATCGTCTGCCCATCAATCTGTGCCATACTCTCTTTCGTATTCAGCTTCATCATAACAGTATCTTTCACTTCTCTAACCTTCGCAATCGGCTTATCGACGAAGTTACATACTACTAACAAAACGAGCACAATACCGCTAATCATATAAAACTTAAACCGTTTCAAAATTTCCGTCTCCTTTCTCATGTTGCTATTTAAAGTTTTTACATTTTTTGGTTGTTTTATGATTGATTTTTTAATTGTAACTAAATCAGTTACAATTATATTAAAAAAATATAACTCATCTCTATTACTGATGGTTATTTTGTAACTATTATAGTTACATATTAAAAGTAAGTCAATTCTTTTCTCTGCATGGCCAAAAAATAAAGAAGGGACTTCCATATGAAGTCCCTTCTTTATTTTTATTATAGTTGGCTTACTCCGCCGCCGTCGCCTCTATTATCTGCAGGTGCTCCACCCGTGTCTCCAATGTTAACGTAGTCTGGTCTTGCTGGCGCCCCTCCTGTGTCTCCTATATTAACGTAGTCTGGTCTTGCTGGTGCTCCTCCCGTGTCCCCTATATTTACAGCTTGATTTGTAAAAGAACTATTGAATCCAATTGATAATACCCCTACTAATGCAGCCCCAACAATAGCTAAACGAAATTTCTTCATTATTTTAACGCTCCCTTTTCCAATATATTTTTTTGAGCCTTATTATTCATATAAAAATATTTACTTGCCTTAACATGATCATCAACTTCATAAAATTTCATTGCTAAAATTTCAGTGTATTCTTGAATACAATCCCATAATCTTTCTCTCTCAAAATAAGAAAGGCCTTTTAAAATTACATCTTCAATAATTGATATAGAAGAATTTCCATTGAGTTCTTTCAAAATTTTAAAACGATGTTGAAATTCTTTTTCGCCTAAATCAATACAAATATTTAAACCTTTTTCAACAATTGGATTCGCTAAATTATATTCTCCTAATTTGTAATGTTCACGTGCTTCTACAAACAAGGCTTTAAAATGTTCTGGGTAATTTTTTGTCACCTCAGATATATGGCGAATCGCTAATTCTGAAAGGTTTTGACTGGCATAAAGCCAAGCTAAATTATGTCGAACCATTAGCATATATTTTTTTTGATTTGCTTTTTGCAATACTTCCATAGCAGCATTAAAGTTCTCTTCCGCTAATTCATAGTGATCTATGTCTACGCAACATAGCCCAAAAGCATTTTCACATAATCCTACTTTTATTTCATAACCTGGATATTTCAAAAATGCCGCTTTGGCTCTATTCAAGTAATCTATTGCATGAACTTGGTCATATTTTTGGTAATAAAAATTCCCCATTCGATAATTAAACTCCGCATGCTCTATCGGATCTGCAATATATTTCAATAACTTCTCAGCTTGTTCATACTGTTCTTTCGCTTCGTTATAATTTGAAATTAATGTACAATGAAATCCTTTAAAGAAGTGATAGTAATACGCTAGAAAGCCTTCTGTCGGAATTTCGAAAGATTCCACTTTATCAAAACTATCTTCTCTAACCCTAATCCAATCAACTAATGCATCGTATCTAAAGTTCAATAACGCATGATAAAGTAATACATCTTGATCCACTTCCAAACCACTAATCTTACTATCAATCTCCTCTTTCATTTCCGTAACTTGCTCTATTTGTTGCTGCAACATTACACGATACCAATCATCTAAAGAATGTTTCATTTGCTCCTTCGTTACTATATTCGTTCCCATACCTTCGCCTCTCCCTTGCCAAATTATAAATTTGGGATATTTATACAATTATCCAAATTGTATATTATCACCTCTTTCTATGTATTGAAAAATAATTATCAGAAAATTTATAATTTAAAATCATTATACCAAATATTTCTATTTCGAAAACTTGAGAAACATTTGTCAGAAAATTTTATAAACCAAATAAAAAGCAAGCAATTTCAGCGATCCGCTAAAACTACTTGCTCTTCTACTTATTATATCTAAACAGCAACGTACATTTTTACTCTTTAATAAATTCCTTCGTACTTCTCACTGTATCAATTGGACGAACTAATTTTTCAATTTCTTCACGTTTTGGCTCTAGGAATGGAGGTAAAGATAATTTTTCTCCAAGTGTTTCGTATGGCTCATCTCCCATAAACCCTGGGCCGTCTGTTGCGAATTCAAATAAAATTTGCGGTGCCACTCTTGCGTATAATGACTCGAAGAAGTGACGGTTTACATAACCAGATGAAGGGAGACCAACGCTACCTATTCTTTCAATCCATTCTTCTAATACCGCACGATCTTCTACGCGGAATGCAGCATGGTGAACTGTACCAAAACCTTGTTGTGCTTCAGGAAGAACTGTATTATGTTCTACGATGATAGATGCACCGTTTCCACCTTCGTTCACTTCAAATAAATAGAATTCTCCTTCTTGCGCAATCTCTTTAAATAATAGAACTTTTTCTAACACTTCTTTAAAGAAGCTAAAGTTCGCAATACGAATGAATACAGGTCCTAAACCAGTAATTGCATATTCTAATGGAACTGGACCGTTTTGCCACGGTGTACCTGATTCTATCCCTTTATCAAGTTCATCCGAGATTAATTGATAGTGTTGATCATCAAAATCAACGAAAGAAAGAGTTTTCTTACCAAATTGCTCTTTAATTCCTGTATGTTCCACTTCAAGACGGTCAAAGCGTTTCACCCAATATGATAATGCTGCATCAGTTGGAACGCGGAATGAAGTTTTTGAAATTTCATTTGTACCGTGTACTCCTTTTGGAACACCTGGGAAGTCAAAGAATGTCATATCTGTTCCGGCACTACCTTTATCATCTGCAAAGAATAAATGGTACGTTTGAATATCATCTTGGTTTACCGTTTTTTTAACTAAACGCATTCCTAAAACATGAGTGAAAAATTCATAGTTCTTTTCTGCACTACTCGTAATCGCTGTAACGTGGTGAATTCCTTTTAATTGGTTCATTTTATATTCCTCCAGTGGTTTTCATTTATATATTAAGGTTGTATTTTTTCTTCTATTACTTCTCTTCAATCGGAGCTAAATTTGCTTCAATTTCTGCTCGCTGATCTTCTAAGAACGGTGGTAAATCAAGTTTTTCTCCTAAATGCTCCACATCTCCGTCAACTGTAAATCCTGGTCCATCTGTCGCAATTTCAAATAGAATTCCGTTTGATTCACGGAAATATAAGCTTTTAAAATAGAAGCGGTCAATGATTCCTGAAGAATGGAAACCTCTTTGTTTCACCTGTTCTTCCCAATAAGCAAGCTCTGCATCGTTTTTCACACGAATCGCTAAATGGTGAATGCTACCGCGGCCCGGCTTTTCAGAAGGACCGTCCAAATATTTCACAACGATTTCCCCAAAGGCCTCTCCTTTAATAGACTGAAAAATTGCTTCTTCGTCATTTCGGCTAACCTCTGTATAACCAAACATCTCTGTAAGTGTACTCGCCATTTTATCAAGTCTACGCACTGTCATTTCCACAGCACCCATTCCTTGAATTTGATGCTTTGCAGGAACTTCTGATTTCTCCCACGTCTCCCAATGCTCCACTTTTTCTCCGTTTGAAACGAGTAGTACTAAGCGAAGACCTTCAGCATCCTCAAATTGCAAAGCAGGACGATTTGCATATGTTGTCATTTCACTATGTTTCACATCAAATTTCTCAAATCGTTCTTTCCAGTAATGTAAGCTTTCCTCGGAAGGGACGAGTAATCCAATTCGAGTAATTGCATTCGTACCACGATATGTTTTTCCTACTAAAGGAATTTCAAAAAATGATAGCTCCGTACCTGGGCTTCCTGTTTTATCTCCATAAAATAAGTGATACATTGACGGATCGTCTTGATTTACCGTCATTTTCACACGACGTAAACCAAGCACGTTTTTATAAAAGTGATTATTTTCATTTGCGTTTTTCGTAACCATTGAAATGTGATGATGCCCTTTAATTTCATACATCGGTCATTCCTCCGTTTCATTTTACTAGTCAAGTGACAACAAAAAAATAATATGCTTCTTAGCTTTTCAATTTATTCTCATTATGTTTTTATAACTTAGTCGTAGTGTTTACTAAATAAGCTGCATTGAATTCATTCATAAATTACTTTGTCTTGTAAACCGAAAGTAACTGAGTATATGTTTTTCAGATGACTCATTTGCTTTCGTTACTATCACTTTACAACTCAAGTGATTAAAAAGCAAGTAAAAAATCTCGAATTTGAGATATTTTTTTAGTTAAATAACATTTAGGGTGTAAAATCATTAATTTCTATGTGGGATAGCGTCACATCACTATCAAGCTAAAGACTCCAGGCTCCCCATGCCCCAAAACAAAAATTTTACCTCACCACAGTTGGTTGTTTATGAGAATTCAGTGTACTTTTGTCGTTTTGGAGAATAATGAAATTCTTAATCTGATGGCGATGAGGAGTTATATTATTTTTCTTCCTACCACAAATGAGAGATACTAACTCAGAGAAGATCTTCTGGTGCATAGCCTACTCGTTTTAAAATCACTTTCTTTCATATCAAAGTATTCTAATCCTACTACATCACCCGGCAACGTATCCGATGTAAATTGAACACGCTAAAAAGCCCCATCAATACTTTTCGCAAGAGTTTTGGCTAATGTTATTTTCCCTGTTCCTGGTACGTCTTCTAATAAAACATGTCCATTTGCAACTAATGCAATCATCGCTAAATCAATTACTCCTTCCTTTCCTACAATAACCTTTGAAACGTTTTCTTTAATTTTTTCTAATATGTTCATATTCCTTATCTCCTTTATATTATTTGATTTTTCTGATATTTTATCATGATAAACATTTCCCATAAACTAGAAAATATAGATTTTGTTAGTGCTATCCCTTATTTTGAAGGGCTGTTCTTTTAAGATCTAATAACTAACGTTCTTGGACTAAAAACACGCGAGGTTCTTGGTTTGAGGACATTATAAAATCCATAAGTTGATGGATGTAGGATATCGCCAGCATTTTTGAAAAAACACGCTAAGAGTATGCAAGTACAGTTTTTCAGCTAATTCAGCAACAAACGAGGACTCTAAAGCCGCTCCAGGATAGGAATGTATAAAAAAATGCATAGATCCATAAAACAAAAAAGGAAGTTCCCTTGTGAGAATAGGGGTTCCTCCTTGTCCTTGCTACCGATAATAAGACGTTATGTTAACCTTACATGAATATCACATACAACCAAAATTATACAACATATCACTCCCTCTAAATGGTACAATTAGGAAAAAGGGGAGGGAAGTATGAAAAATAAAATACCTCTAATAACATTCATTTTAGCTGCTTTATTTGTAGCTGGAGGTTTTGCGTTCTTCTACTGGATCAAAATATTCCCATTCAACTAAAGAGACCTAACTACCGATAACACTGATTATATGAACGAAAAGCCCCTTGAGAAAATCTGAAGGGGCTTTTCTAGGTTTCTAGATAGATTGACTCCTCATAATGAGACGTTATGTTAACCCCATATGTATAGAATATACAGTTAACTAAAAATGAAAAGTTTACATTTTTTATTGTTTCTTATAAGTGGATTATTTGCATTCCTGTTTATATAATTTAAACGAATAAATAGCTCCAATAAAGAATACAAAAGCTTCAAATAATATAAAGATTTGACGGAAATTCTCAATATCTTTACCAACTAAAGAAATAAATATAGCATTCATTAGAATCTGAATAGTAAACATACGAGAAGTAATTTTTAAATAAATAGTATTTGTTCTTTCATATGGTTTACCAATTTTTTTGTAAATAATAATAAGTGCAATTACTGAACCCAAAAATAGAAGTGCTGTAAGTCCTACAACGATATTGAAATTGCCTGTACTTTCTAACATCCATTTATTTAATAGATCAATCATTATTATCTTCCTTTCCTACATAAGAGAATATTTCGTTCTTCTTTTTCACTATAATAAAAAAAGAAAAAGGAAAACATCGAACTTTCTTACAAACATTCGTGTATTCTTACAGTTTTGTCATTTTGTAAATGTATTCAGCGCCTTGCCTTTCGCTAACTGGCGGTTCAGCTTGGCGAAAGCTAAAAACCCGCCGAAAATAAGAGCCAGCAAATGAAATTTATATTACCTAATGCTTAAAACTACTTCCTATATCGAGAATTATGTAAATAAGCTGCCCATATGGACAGCTTATTGTATTTTTTGCTTAGCATATTTTTTCTGAAATGCTGGCGGTACTCCGATCTAGTCGAGGAAAGGCACCTTAGGGTGTCTTTTTTTATATAGGGATCCCTCCCACCTTTTAACAAAAATATATGCTAAACAAATTTCAACTCTTATTTTTAGGCCTATTGTACAGGCTGAAGCGATTCTAAGTATCTGCCATATTAAAGTTGATATGCTCCCATTCTAGTGGTGAGATATGTTTTAATCGTTCTTCGTTAACCCCATGCGTACTTCTTAACTATTTCATTTAATTTTTAATACAAAAACAGCCTCACTAAGCTTTTAACGCTTAATGAGGCCATTCTATTTACAATCTTAATTATGGAACGTCGGTTTATAGAATGAACGATTATCAAGTGCGAAGACACGTTCAGTGTATTCACCTGGTTTTGTGCGTCCTAATGCGCGGTCCATCATATTCATTTTTGCATCTAAGTTGTCGATGTAGTGCAGAATTTCTGCTTCTTTTACTAATGGTGGTTTTGGGCTACCCCATTCTGCTTTTCCGTGGTGAGAAAGGACGATGTGCTGCAAGATTAATACTTCTTCTGCATCAATTTGCAATTCGTCTGCTGCTTTCCCAATTTCGTTCACCATGATAGAAATGTGGCCTAGTAAATTTCCTTCTAACGTATACGTTGTAGAAATTGGACCAGATAGCTCAATTACTTTACCAAGGTCATGTAAAATAACGCCTGCATATAGTAAGTCTTTATCTAACGATGGGTATAGAGCCGAAATAGCTTTCGCTAAATCTAGCATCGATACGACGTGATAAGCTAGTCCAGATACGAACTCGTGATGATTTTTCGTCGCTGCTGGATATTCTAAAAACTCATTTTGATGCTTATTTAATAAATGTCTTGTTAGACGCTGAATGTTCGGGTTTCTCATTTCAAATATGTATTGCGTAATTTTCTCAACCATATCTTCTTTTTTCACGGGTGCTTTTTCTACGAAGTCCGAAATATCTGTTACTTCATTTTCATTCGCAACTCGAATTTGTTTCACACGTAATTGAATACGTCCTTTGTAGTTTAAAATATCTCCAGCTACTTTAACGATTGTTTCTGCTACATATTGTTTCTCAACTTCTGGTGATACATCCCATAGCTTCGCTTCAATATCTCCACTTGGATCTTGTAAGATTACTGTTAAAAACGGCTTTCCATTACTTGCGAGACCTTTTGTCGCTGTTTTAATTAACAAGAAAACATCGACTTGTTCACCAACTTCATATTCTGCAATTTTCTTTTTCATTCGAATTCCTCCACCAAATCAGTTACTTTTAGTATAGCACACTACAACTCATTTTCTTTACGCTTATGCGTTAATTTTATAATCTGTTCTTCTGTGAAATACGTTAACAAATGCGCATGACATGTAAAGAAGATGACTTGTCTATCTTTCGCAATTTCCTTTATTAGTTCAATCGTTCGATTCGTCCTTACCGCATCAAAATGCACGAAACTATCATCAATAATAAATGGATAATCATGCTCAAATGTTTTCGCTAATGCAAATCGTAACGATAAATACAATTGCTCCGCTGTCGCTTGGCTTAGTTCATGACTGTAAAAACGTATACCGTCGTTACGTTCAACAATGAACGGCTCCGCCTCTGACGGTGAAAAGATTTTACTATAGCGCCCGCCCGTTAAATAGACGAAATACTCTTCTGATTTTTGTAAAATACGAGGCAAATGTACCTCATGATAGTATTGCTTCGTTTTCGTTAACACCGTCTTTGCTGCCGCATAAGCAGCCCACTTTTTCACTTGTTCGCGCACTTGCGCTTTTTTCATTTCCCATTCATGCATTAAATCACCGTACGTACTGCCTTCTTCTAAATTCTCAATTTCCATACGATGTTTCGCAATGCGCTCTGTCAGTTCTTTCTCTTTTGCAAGACAGTTTCGCACGACTGTCATTTCTCGCTTTAATTTTTCCTCATAACCTTCAGCTTCATAATGTTCAGCTAATGACAAACTCGTTAAACGCTGCTCTAAAAGCTCAATTTGCGGTAATAAACGCCCCACTTGTTTCTCTGCATCTTCACATTTCTCTGCCAGTTTACCTGCTTCTAAAAACATCTCTTCATCTGTAGCCTCTGCAATATTCCATAATGCATTTCGTTCTACTAGCAGTTGTTTCAATTGCTCTTGCATGAACTCATATTCTTCTTGCCATTCCGTCAGCTTCTCTTTTAGTTGCTTACAAGTTTGGCGCTTTTCTTTCTCATTTTGCATACGACTTTGTGCCCCGTGCAGCTTATTATACTCCGCGCTACCGATAACAGTTTCTAGTTTATGTTCAAAGTGCGAAATCATTTCATATAATGAAGATTTCCTCGTGCTTTGTTTCTCTACTTCACGATACAGTTGCTGCATTTTTTCAATCCGCTCAAATGCCGGCAATATGTGTGCATACGTATAAAATTCAGGGAACATATAGCGCGTTTTATACGCATCGACTTGTTCTCCTGCGCGGAACGTTTCTCTCTCCCATTCCTCATACGATGAAACGACTTTATCATAAGCTCGTTCCATTTGCTGTAACTTATATGACTCGCGCTCAAATAGCTTACGGATCTCTTCATCTTTTTCTAATTGATAGCGAACGGACATCGCTTCTTCACTTTGTCTTCCGCCAGCACTTTGCTGAAGAGTAAGAAGTTCTTCTTGTAATCCACTTGACGGATCTTTATACAAAACAAGGGCGAGAACAATCCCTACAAAAACAATGACACTAATAAATAAAAGCTGGCGGTTATCTATAAATAAGCTCGTGAATAAAACACCTGTGTTAATAAGAAGTAACAAAAGACAAACTCTTTGCCACTGCTTTTTCTTTTGCATAGCCGCTCCTGCTTTTTCCTCATACTTACGCTTCATTCTCTCAGCACCCATACCGATAAACGCCGCATCTTGGAACGATTTTTCTTTCTCAGCTAACGTATTTCGCTCTTCATCAGCTAACATTTGTTGCTTAATCTGTCTTATGTTTTCCTCTTGTTCTTCTAATTGCTCCTGCGCTACTTTAAAGCGATCATCAAGCTGTGCTTTTTGCGTTTCTAATTCACGCGCATTTTGCACTGCTTGCGTAATTAACTCTTTCGTTGCCAAACTCATATCAAACGAAAGGACTGTTTCTTTTTCAAAAGTAGCACCGATTTGTTGCTCTAATTCTGCTATTTCTTCTTTTATATTCGCAATATTCCCCGTCATATCTCGCATTTCTTGGCGTGCATTTTCATACGACATATGCTGCATGCGAAGTTCTTCAACATAACTTTCTTTTTGTAAAAACTCTTCATCTATTTGAATCGAGGCAATTTCCAATTGCACATTCTCGATTTTCTTATGGAGCGAATCAACTTGTAATTGAATTGGCTCCATCTTCGCCTTTATCGCTTCATAGCGCGCCGTTCCGTTTACAGGAAATTGCCTTTTTTCATATTCTAACACTTTCTCATGCGCATGCTTTTCAATAACGAGAGGCTCAAGCGCTGCTAATATTTCATAATCTTGCTTTCGCTTTTCCGCGTTCTCCTTCTCCGCACGAACAGAGGCAAGCTTCTCTTCATCCTCTTTTAACTGCTCGACCTGTTTTTCATACGTGCCAATTTTCCCTTGCCACTCTTTCATCTTCTCTTCAAGCTTCTTCATCTCTTGCAGTGACATATTAATCTCTGGCTTACGACCACTCGGCTTAAAGCGCTGATCCATTTCTTTCTCTAGCTTTTTATCGAGCTGTAATAACGCATCGCTTCCAACTGCGCTTGCTGAAAATAAATAATTGCCGATATCCGATTCGCCGAGCTGATGAATATTTTGAAGACCGTGCATATCAAATGAAAAGACCGATTCAAATAAACTTTCATTCATCCCACTTAATATATCGTGTAAAATCTCCTCGCCGCCCGTTTTCCCGTCTTCAAAATAAACGGTCACCTCGCCAGCTGCCGTCTTTGGCAATCGTTCAATTTTCAAACGGCCATACTTCTCTGTTTGTACAGTCATGGCACCGCCATACTTGCCGCCTTCTTTCGGCTCATAACGGCGCTGTCCTCTCGTTGGAAAACCGAATAAAATACTTTTCATAAATGAACGAATTGTTGATTTCCCAGCTTCATTTTCACCGTATAGCACCGTCAGCATCGACAGATCCAGATCCATTTCCACATTTTCTAATTTTCCGTATCCATAAATATGGAGTTTTTCCATTCTCATTTCTTATCCCTCTCTTGCTGGAATAATTGTTCTAAAATAATATTTTCCGCTTCCTTTTGAATCTCTTTCTTCTCTTCTTCTGTAAAAGATTCAATACTATTACGCGCTACAGGAGATGTCCAAATGGTGCGCAACACGCCGTCCATATTTGTGAAAGCTTCTAACTCTTTCAGTACACTACCGACAAAATGATTTTCTTCTTTCAAACGCTCTATTTCTGCAAAAGAAACCGTCTCATTTTTCCACTTCATCGCATATACGAAATCTTTTCGCTCTTCTCCAGATGCTAAAATGTGAAAGATCTCTTCCACACGCTTTTCGTCACGCAAATAAGGAGAAAGCGGCCCTTGTCCTGTAAATACGACAGTTAGTAGCGTCCCTCCCTCTTCTCTTCGACACTCATTCATCGCAGTAGATATGCTCGTCATAATTTCATCAACAGTTTCAAGTCCATCAATATTCACTTCTATTTCATCCCATACAACATCTGCCGTATGGAAAAATGAGCAATGCGTTCCTTGTTTCGTAAGTTCAATAAGGTACGCACCCTTTTCCCCTGTCTCTTTACGATGACGCCCTTGTATGTTACCTGAATAAATAATGTACGGCTCTTCTGATAAAATTTCACGTTTATGTATATGGCCAAGAGCCCAATAGTCAAACTGCTTTTCTTTCAGCTCACGAATTTGAAACGGTGCGTAGCGATTATGCTCTGCATCTCCTTCCACACTTCCGTGAAGCATGCCAATATGAAAAGGCGCATCACTCATTTTCGTAAACTGCGCTGTCATATTATCCGTTACTGCTTGCTGCAAATAACTAAATCCGTAAATAGAAGCTAACAGTTCACCATTTTTATAAAATGATTTCTCTTCTACATAAGGCTCCGTAAACACATGAACATTTTCTGGAAACTCAATTGCAGCCCAGCTCCCACCTAAATGGTCATGGTTACCATGAATAATAAAAACAGGGATATCGTACTGCGAAAGTCTCTTCATTTGCTCACGCACAAACACTTGCGCCCGCAAACTTCGCGTCTCCGCATCATACAAATCCCCGGCTAGTAATACGAAATCAACGCGCTCTTGAATCGCTTTATCAATAATACGTTCGAACGATTCAAACGTACTTTGCTTCATTCTCTCCCAAACAGACTGCGGTACATTCATTTCCATCCCTTTAAACGGACTATCCAAATGCAAATCAGCCACATGTATAAACTTCACTTGTTTCACAAATAACGATCCTTTCTATATTTCAAAAGTTTCATTTTATCCTGTACTAACGGGCAATAGGCAAAGAAGGCAATCTGAAAGTTAACTGCCCTTAAATACCCGATTGGCTCCACTAATAATAAGCAGGGGATGAAAAACTCCCCTGCTTATTAAAGTGTCACTTTATTGTAACATGCAATGTCATATATTTCTTTGCATATTCTAGTGATTTATGCCAAAATAGTTATAAGATTCTGATTTTAATTTTTGGAGGGAATTTTCATGGGAGTATACGTTCTAACAGTCTTTGAAAAAGATGGTTCAAAAGCATTGGACGAATCATTTGAGGCGGCAACTGAAAAAGAAGCGAAAGCAAAAGGTGAATCTATTTTACAAGAAAAAGGATTGCACGAAAAAACACATCGCTGCACATCTTCTGCGGGTAAGCTCGTTTTATTCCAGCGCTAAAAAAAGAAGCGTCATCCGCTTCTTTTTCACTCTACTATATCTTCGTCGCACCACGTAAACTCCACATCTAGAATGCGATTACCGATACGTACGCGTTTATTCCATTTACCTGTTTGGATCTGATGTTGCAATTCTGCCTTCATCTTTTCCGTCCAGTTATGAATCGTTTCACTACCGTCGTACGGATATACACCCGGAAACTCTTCCTGCAGAAGGTGTAAGCTCTCTGCATCAAAATGAAAATGGAAGAAGTAGTTTGCTGTAAGCGATGGTTCTTGTAAACGTAAAAAATGATCATCAATTTGCTTTCTATTTCTATAGAAAGTAAAGATATTCACTTTACCGCTCGTAATTTGGTCAATTTGAATTTCGTGCTTCTCTATAATCACGTCTTGCCCACCTCGTTATATACTACCTTTAGTATATATGTCTTTTGCAACAAAGTTAACCATTTTCGCACGAAATTCATTTCCTTCATTATATTACCTGTACCTCCAAGTACAATCAGAACAAATAAAACAAAGTTGAAGGGGAACGATCACATGTATTTCGGAAGCAAAGGTTGGTATGTAAAAGAACTTAAAAAGTTAGGCATCCGTACTTATGAAGGTAAAAAACTAGAATCTTATCGTACGCATATTTTATCTAGTTTACTTGAGAGAATGAAAAAGGCTTCGGCTTAATAGACAAATAGAAGAAGCTACTTTAAAAGTAGCTTCTTTGGCATTTTTTTGTAATACATTCATACTCACAAGGGCTATCATGATCACAACAATCCCTAAAATTCCCCAGATTATCTTTTTATTCATGCTGACTCCCCCATTTATGTATAATCTTTAAATTATATTGGTAAAAACAAAATAAAAGCACTCGTTCGGGTGCCTTTAACTTTAGTTTTTATTGGGCTAATTCTTCATGTTTACTCCCTCTTTAAAATTTCTATTCCCTTATATATATATAATGAAATAAGTAGCCAAGCTAAAAATGCTATAATACATTTGACTACATTAAGGAGGAACCATTATTTTGCGCGGAACATGCATTCAATTTCATAAGTTTGGTAGCCCAAAAGATGTATTACAAGTTGAATATAAAAATATAGAACCAGTAAAAGATAATGAAGTGCTAGTTCGTATGTTAGTTAGACCGATTAATCCATCTGACTTAATTCCTGTAACTGGAGCGTATGCACATAGAATTCCTTTACCTAACATACCTGGTTATGAAGGTGTTGGTATTGTTGAAGATGTTGGTGCGAGTGTTTCTAGAGACCTTATCGGTAAACGCGTGCTACCTTTACGCGGGGAAGGTACTTGGCAAGAATATGTGAAGACATCAGCTGATTTTGTAGTCCTTATTCCCGATTCAATTGATGATTTTACAGCTGCACAAATGTACATCAACCCATTAACAGCTTGGGTTACGTGTACAGAAACGCTAAACTTAAAACGAGATAACGTTTTATTAGTAAACGCTTGTGGATCCGCTATAGGTCATCTTTTTGCACAGTTATCACAAATTTTAAACTTCCGACTCATTGCAGTGACTAGAAATAGTAAACATACAGAGAAATTACTTCAGCTCGGTGCTGAATATGTAATAGATACTTCCACTGTTCCGCTTTATGAAACCGTTTTGGAGTTAACGAACGGGATAGGCGCAGATGCTGTGATTGATTCTATTGGAGGATCCGATGGAAATGAATTAGCATTTTGTGTACGTCCAAATGGACACTTTTTAACTATCGGTCTTCTATCAGGCGTACAAGTAAACTGGGCCGAAATTGTTACGAAAGCAAAGGTGCATGCTAACATATTTCATTTACGACATTGGAATACAGACGTGTCACCGTATAAATGGCAAGAAACGTTTCGTCACTTAATTCGTTTAGTTGAGGATAAAAAATTACGTTTTATGACAGTACATTCTACGTATGACTTAGCGGATGTGAAAACTGCGGTTGCCGTTGTGCATTCTGCTGAAAAAACAAAGGGAAAAGTATTTTTAACGAGTTACAAAAAAAATCCCCTCAAAGCATAAGCTTCGAGGGGGAGCCTGTTTTTTTATTTACTTATATACGTACAGCTGTACCACTTACAGCAACCATTAACATGCCATCACGAACAACTTCATAATCTACGTCAATACCAACGATAGCGTTCGCACCTTTTTGTTTTGCAAGTTCTTTCATTTCATCCATTGCGATATCACGAGCTTCTTTTAGCTTGCTTTCATAAGAACCAGCACGACCACCGACAACATCACGAACAGAAGCGAATAAATCGCGGACAATATTTGCACCCATAATAGCTTCACCATTTACAATATCGATATACTCAATAATTTCTTTACCTTGAATTCCAGACGTTGTTGTTACAATCATGACTGACACTCTCCTAATAACTTATAGTTTTCTGATTAGCTTTCTTATGTCTTTATTATGACATGGAACAAACAACTAATCTATTGAATTACCTTACAGGAATGTGACAGTTTTGTAAGAATGAAACGCGCATTATGTTTCATTTTAATAAAGCGCTTTAATATTTGGATACATAAACGATTCTTTATTTTCTTTCCAGTCCTTTTCTACTTCTTTGAAAGTTGGTCGTCCTAATTTTTCATTGTTCTCATGTTTACGAAACCATTTCTTCACATACTTCTCTCCATTTTTATTTTGAATCGTGCAAAGGAAACTATCGCTACTATCCTTTAATATTTTTACAATCACGAAAAGACACCTCTTTCCTTTTCAATAAAGTGAAACTTTAATCAGTGGTGGGGCGCATCCCCCACTGATTATTAGCCCTCACCAACCGGGCTTTTACGGGCAGCCCGCCCCCCACCTAACTTCTTTGCTTTCACTGAATTTTGAGGTGGGGGTCTTACTGCCCGGCAAATAGCGGGATAACAGAATAGAACTTGATCTTTTACTATAAGCCCTTCCTCTCTTATAGTCATACGACTCCTCGGCCGCGCCAAAGTTGTAAGATCAAAAAACGATATTCACTTTATTTACATTTTCCATTATTTTATTTAAAGAAATCAGAGTTATAGGCATTATGCTTATCAAATATTTTATAGATTTCTAACTTATCATCTAACTTTGCATCTACTAAAATTAATATATTTCCATCGTAAATATATTCTTCATACTTTTTAGCATGTTCTTCTGGAATTCCTAAGCCGATAAATGCTCCTATTAAACTTCCAGCTCCTCCGCCAATACCGGCTCCTCCAATAGCTGCTGCGATTGGTCCTGCTGCTACAATTGGACCCATTCCAGAAATGGCAAGTATACCAAGACCTGTTAATAAACCACCTAGTCCCCCTGCTACTCCTCCTGCTACAAGCCCTGTCGCTGAAAAGATATCTGCTTTATGTGCAGTTTCGCTATTCACTTTTTCACCCGACTTTTCTTCCAGATGTTCAATTTCCTTTTGATCTTTCGCAATAGCTGAAATGTTATCTGCTGAGTATCCTTTATCATTTAATTCATTAATAACGAGTGCCGCATCATCAATTGTTCTAAAAACACCTACTATTTTTCTATCTACATTCATAACTATTAACCTCCTAAATTTTTATATACATATACGCCCTTTTATTTTTATATAATGCATCTTTATCCTTCTTCATTTCTGTATACACTAATCTTCTTATTAACATAACCATTTACGAAAAAAGCGAATAGTAACAGTATTACAAGCGAACTACTTAACAAGTAAATTAAATCAAACGTAATATCAATCATCATTTCATTCATGTATACCAGGCTCCTTTTTATTTAAATTAAAAGTATATTTTGATAGACTAATCTACTAAACATAGACATCTTACAATTCATCTTCAGTCAATCTCTTTGTAGTATATGTATACCCTTCCTAACCTTTTCTAAACGTAAAAAACTATACTTATATTTTTTCTTATTTATATGTTTAACATTTTTTAAAACGGGTATGTTTATATTGTTATGCTTACTATATGGAAAGGAATATTGCAATGAACGCCATTCACTCTACTACTATTTCTTATAATGAAACGCCTACAATAACTCAGATTCATCATTTTTACGCTTTAATGACAACATTTCAAACGAACTTGTTTATAAGTAAACACGGAACACTTACTTCTATTAAAAACTTAAGCACATTAGTATCCTTTTTCCTTACGGTAAAAAAGAGAGAGCTTGTATTATTTATTTTTGAAGGAATAGATGCAAAAAGAGCTTTAAGAACACTCTTCCCTTCTTAGAATGTTTGTTATCCTCTATTCCCTCGTTTACTACCTTTCATATATGTTTTTATATTTCAAAATGATTTCCTCTATTAAAAAAGAACCCCCTAATACAATAGGGGGATTTCTAGTTTGGCCTTATGAAAACTGATATAATATATATTACGTTTTTCATTCTTTAAAATAGAAAAGTTTTAATAACCTTGAAGGTAGGAATTTTTAATGAACTCGAAAGCAAAATTTAGTATTCGCTACAAAATTATGGCTGGTTATTTAGTTATCATTTTGTTCTTACTTGTTTCTTTCATTATGTTAAACAATGAGATTTCCAGCTTACAAAAATCTCGCAATTTTATTATTGATCACGATTTTAAAGTTCTCAATTTAACGAATCAAGTGGAGAAAGAGTTACTAACAATTGAAAATAAAGCGAAAGGGTTTATCATTTCTAATAACCCTACTTACGTGCAATCCCTTAACTCTGCGGAAAAGGATTACGAAAAACATTTTCAAGACCTTTTTTCTTTATTAGAGGATAACCCCTCTCAGCAAGAAAAATTAAAACAGATTAACGAAAACATTACTAGTTGGATTAATAAAGAGATTCACTCACTTATTACAAATAATAATAGTAATAATGTACAAACAATCGACACGACTCAAATTCAGTCATTACAGTCGCAGCTAACTAACTTCCGGAGCACTGAGGAGCAACTAACGAAAAAAAGAGCTGCACAATTAGATATTGAAAATAATAAATTAGAGATTTGGTTATACAGTTTATTGTTCTTACTTTCTTGTATTTCCATTATCGTTTCACTCTATATTTCGAATTCCATTACAAAAACGATTAAAAATGTAATTCAAGCTATTACATCAATTTCTTCTAAAGAAAAAATTACGGAAAGAATTCATGTAAATACACATGATGAAATAAAAGATCTTGCTCATACAACAAATCACCTACTAGATGAAATATCGAAAAGAGAGTGGTTACAAACTGAGCTTGCAGAATTAATTTTAATGTATCAAGGTGTATCTTCTATTGAGATGTTAGGTAAAAAAATTCTTAGTGGAATTATACAAAAAACGCAAACTTCTTGCGGTGCATTTTATGTACGTGAAGAATATGAAGAAACTGTCTACTATGTGAAAAAAGCTTCTTTCGCCGATCAAGGTACTGATATTGGAAAACAATCTATTAAAATGGGTGAAGGTTTCATTGGACAGTCTGCCTTAGAAAAGAAAAGTTTTATTCTCAGGGACATACCAGAAGATTTTCGTTACGTTACTACTGGCTTATTAGAAATACGTCCTAAAAATCTACTAGTCATCCCTATCTTATTTGAGGATGAAGTGATTGCAGTAATGGAGTTAGTAAGTGTAACTGAGATTTCAGACTTACATCAAGATTTAATTCAACAAACTATTGATAATCTAGGTTTAACAATCCATAGCATTATAGGACGTATGCGAATTCAAACTCTTTTACATGAATCACAAGCAATGACAGAAGAGTTACAAGTTCAATCAGAAGAATTACAAACGCAAGCGGAAGAACTACAAATGCAAGCGGAAGAATTACGAACAACGAATGAACAATTAGAGTCTAGAACTGAAGAAGCTGAGCAGAAGACAGCTGACTTACAAATTACCAAATCAGAATTAGAAGAAAAAGCAAGCGAGTTGTTACGCAGCTCAAAATACAAATCAGAGTTCCTAGCAAATATGTCACATGAATTACGCACACCGTTAAATAGTATTTTACTATTATCTGAAATGTTAAGAGAAAATCATGATAATCATTTATCGGATGATGAAATTGAACTAGCAACTGTCATTCATTCATCAGGGAAAGACTTACTTACTTTAATTAATGACATACTAGATTTATCTAAAGTAGAAGCAGGCAAACTAGACATCATTTTTGAAGCAACGAACATAAGTGACATGGCAGCCAATATGCATCAAAACTTTTTACATATAGCTGCAAAAAAAAATGTCGAATTTACTATTGAAGACAGTGACACGATTCCAGATTTGTTTTATACAGATGCAAAACGGATTGAACAAATTATTAAAAACTTACTATCCAATGCATTTAAATTCACGGAAAAAGGATCCGTTTCTTTACATTTCGATTCAATAGAAACAAACAATTTAAGTCATGATATGCAGTCTATAAGTAAAGATTGGATTACAATTTCAGTAAAAGATACTGGTATTGGTATCGCTAAAGAACAGCATCAACTTATTTTCGAAGCCTTTCAACAGGCAGATGGAGCAACAATTAGGAAATATGGTGGTACAGGCTTAGGGTTATCTATTTGTAAAGAGTTTGCTAGATTGTTAGGTGGTTGGATTACATTAGAGAGTAATGTAGGAGAAGGTAGTACTTTCACGGTATATATTCCTAACCTTCCAAATGGCTTAAATGAAATCCAAGTATCCAATTTAGAAGTCGCAGCAACGATAGAAGATGTTATTCCTGCTGAAGTTATTGAGGAAACTATCGTTACTACCGAAACAAATAACGTCTTCCAAGAGAAAACCATTTTAATTGTCGATGATGATCATCGAAATATATTTGCGTTACAAAATGCATTAAAAAAACAAAATGCCAACATTATTACTGCCCAAAACGGCATAGAGTGTTTAAAAATACTAAAAAGCAATACAAATATTGACCTTATTTTAATGGATATTATGATGCCGAATATGGACGGTTATGAAACGATGGAAAATATCCGAATGAATTTAGGGTTAAATGAAATACCTATTATCGCATTAACTGCTAAAGCAATGCCAAATGATAAGGAAAAATGTTTATCTGCTGGCGCTTCAGATTATATAAGTAAACCATTAAATCTACATCAACTCTATTCGGTAATGAGTGTATGGTTAATAAAATAAGTGAGGTTTAGTTGGAGTGGAAAATAAGTATTATAATTTTGATCCATCAGTAGATACGGATGAGCGCACGAACTTAGAAATTGAATTACTATTGGAAGCGGTATTTAAACTATCAGGATTTGATTTTCGTCAATATGCTCGCACATCTATTTATAGAAGGATTTGTAATCGAATGCAGCTCTCTAATATCCCAACCATTTCAAAATTAATTGAAAAAGTAATTCACGAGGAAGGGGTTTTAGAACAGTTATTAAATGATTTCTCGATTAATGTAACTGAGATGTTCCGTAACCCTGCCTTTTTTAAAGCGCTTAGAGAGCATGTTATTCCTGAATTAAAAAAGCATCCTGAAATTAGAATTTGGCATGCTGGATGCGCAACTGGTGAAGAAGTATTATCAATGTCTATCTTACTTCGCGAAGAAGGATTAAGTGAAAAGTCGGTTATTTACGCAACAGATATGAATACAAATGTGTTAGAAAAAGCAAAACAAGGCATCCTCCCGTTAAATAAAATGCAAACTTACACGAAAAACTATTTACAAGCTGGCGGTACACAAGCATTTTCTAACTATTATTCAACAGATAATCGTTTTGCTTATTTTAATCCATCACTTTTACAAAACATTATTTTTGCACAGCATAATTTAGTAACCGATCAATCGTTTAACGAGTTTCATATTATACTTTGTCGTAACGTTTTAATTTACTTTACAAGTAAACTTCAAAACCAAGTTCAGCAACTATTTTATGAAAGTTTAAGTCACAATGGATTTCTATGTTTGGGGAATAAAGAAACTCTTCGTTTTTCAAATATAATGCCGCATTATACCCAATTTAATCCTAGCGAACAAATTTATCAAAAAATACAATAAAAAGCGTATGAAATCCTCTGTTTGGATTTCATACGCTTTTTATTTCGCATTCGTTTTTATCATAATGAGACACATATCATCTGATTGTGTTTTCTTCTGTTCTTCCTTATAAAACCCTTCTATCTCTTCTTCTAAATCTCCCCATTTTCTTTCTGTAAAAGCACGTAATTTCTCTTCAGACTCAAATTCATCATTTGCAATTGCTTCAAGAACACCATCTGTAAATAATAATATTTGAGCGTTCTTATTAAAAGGTATGACTGTCTTTTCTACCTTTATTTCATCAAAAAACCCTACTGCACAACTCCCGCGATTCAGTTCAACTACATTTGTTTCATCAACTAAAACATATCCAGCAGGATGTCCTGCATTCACATATTCAATCGTTCTATCTTCTGTATTAACAACTAAGTATATGGCCGTAAAATAATATGGAATATTATCATTGTCATTATGTAAAAGGGTCATATATTTATTTAATTCTTTAATGACGAGTTCTGGATCAATTAAACATTTAATTGTTTCGCGTAATACAGAAGAAATAAACATACAAACTAATGAAGCAGATATACCATGTCCCATCACATCTAATAATATAATACCGTAGCGATTTTCATCGATTTTGTACCAATAATACATATCTCCAGCTAGTTTGAATGACGGTAAGTAACTTGCTTCAATTTTTATATGATCTTCTCTTAATGGGCTACTTAATAAGTTTCTTTGTACTTGTGTAGCTAAATCTAGTTCATTCCGAAGATTTTCTTCTTGTTCTTTATGCCAATTTAATTCCGATTTCAAGCGTAATGCTACACGCATACGCGCTAATAGTTCAACTTTATTTATAGGTTTCGTAATATAATCCATTGCCCCCATATCAAGAGCTTCGGCTAATTTATTTGCATCCTCTAAAGCTGTAACAAAAATAATAGGGATATCTTTAAACTTCTCCTCTTTTTGTAATCGCCTACAAACTTCAAGTCCATCAATTTCAGGCATCATAATATCTAATAGTATTAAGTCAATTTCATTATGCCTGGAAGAATCTTTTCCAAACTGTATGTATTCGAAGAGCTCTTGTGCAGAATTGAACGATACAAGATCATGATATCCGGCTTGTTTTAAAATTTTCTCAATTACAAATATGTTAACCGGATTATCATCAACAATTAAAATGGACACAAGTTATTTCCCCTTTTCTTATTTAAAATGTAAATCTATTATAATTTTCTATTTTTCTAGTATTACATACTCAGTTACAAAATGAAAATTTCGTACTCAAACATATTTATAGAACAAAAGAACAAACCCCTAGAAATAGGAATTTGTTCTTTCACTCTATAAATTTCCACTTTTAATTTAACACCATTGCTTTATCATTTAAAAGACGATCTAATTCTTCCATATGATTTGTTTCATCTGCAATCATATCTTCTAGTTTTACAACTAACTCTGTCATATTTAATTTCGCTGCCTGTTCTTTTCTCGTTTCATAACGCTTAATTGTTTCATATTCTGATTGTCTAGCGGATTCTAACATTTCTCGAACATCTTCCACTTGTTTCACTGGTAAAGGGATCGTAGTAGGTGTACCACCTAGCGTCTTAATTTTCTCCGCTAAATATAGGGCATGTCCTTGTTCATCGCTAATTTCAGATTCAAAGAAAGGTTTTAACACTTGTCTATATATACCAGAAACTGTAGCAGCATTATGGTTATACATAATAATCGCCGAGTATTCTCCTGCTAAATCTTCATTCAATCCTTCTATTAGTTCTTTCACATCGTGTGACATTTTAATATCTCCTCCTATACTTAATAACTACCCCTTTTCTCATGTTTTAAACATCATTATTTTAATTTTTTATGTATCTAAAAACGCGGCTTGCTTCAATTTACTTATCGCTTGTCTTTTAATACGAGAAACGTGCATTTGTGAAATACCTAATCGTTCCCCTGTATCTTTTTGATTTAAATTTTCTCCAAATATATAATGAATAACACTCTTTTCTGTCTCATTTAATACGTTAAAAATATCCTCTAAAACGAGACGCCTTTCTGTCTGTTCATATCCTTGCTCTACTTCACCTACAGATTCAATTCTCGCTACCGAACTTCCATCAGATGAATTTTCAACTACATCATCTAAGGAAGATACTCGATAATTATTTTTCGCATCCATAATTTCTAGCACTTCCTCTTCGGATAGTCCTAAATGATCCGCAATCTCTATAATCTTCGGTGAACGCTGCAGGTGATCTGTTAACTCCTCTATCGCAAGTTTAATTTTCCCACCCAAATCTTTAATTCGCCTTGGAACGTGAATGCCCCAAGTTTTATCACGTAAATACTTCTTTATTTCTCCTACTATCGTAGGTATTGCAAACGGCTCAAAAGCATTCCCTATCGAATAATCATACCTTCTTATTGCGCCTAAGAGCCCTAACATCCCTACTTGTATAATATCCTCATGCATAGGCCCGCCTCTTGAATAACGATATGCAATGGAATATACGAGATTTTTATAATGATTAACTAATCTTTCCTGTGCTTCATCACATTGGTTTTGTTGGAACTCTGCAATTAGCTTAATAACGTCTTCTTTAGTAAGATTTGTAGGTTGAGATTGGATTTCCATCATTCTCCACCTGCTCTCTTTGTATATATTTTGTCATTAAAACCGTCATGCCCTCATCATGCATGATTTGTATATCATCCATTAACGTATTGATTAAATATAAACCTAAACCATTTTCCGGCAAATGTTCTACTGGTTTACTAATATCATACGGACCAACTTTCCTTTTTAAGTTATTAAAATCAAAGCTAACCCCATTATCAGCAACCATAATTTCTAATCGATCTTCATATAGACCAAAGACAATTGTAATTTCTCCAACATCTTCTTTGTATGCATGTTGTACAATGTTTGTACATGCTTCACTAATAGCAATTTTCATATCTTCTATATCGTCATAAGCAAAGCCCATTCGGTTCGCAACACCAGCCATCGTTAAACGAATAATAGCCACATATTCTGCTTTTGCAGGAATTTTCATTTCTATCTTTTCAAATTTCTCCATCATCCCTAGTCACCTTCTTTCTACTTTTTCAAAATCGGAATTCAAATTTAATATTTCTGTTAGTCCTGTAATATCAAATAATCTTTTTAGTCTTTTAGATACACCAATAAACTCTAGTTTGCCATCATTTTTCTTAACTGCTTTTAATAGCGCTATAAAAACACCTAAACCGGTACTATCCATATAATCTACGTTATGAAAATCTACTACAATATGAACTTCTTTTTCGCTTGCAATAGGCATCATCTTATTTTTTAAATCTGATGCCGTATATGCATCAATCTCACCATTAAGTTGTACCGTATAACCTACATCATTTTGCAAAATATTTATTGCCAAATTCATCATTTCCGCCCCCTTATCTCAAACTACTACTATGTTAATTACCCATAAAAATTAATTTTAAACATATTTTTTTATTTTCATTATAAATAAATTTTCTACACCTTTCTCGGCTTAACACTTAAAAAATACTACTAAATGTTTAAACCTTATAAATTTGTGTATGTATAATGTATAAACATTATTTTTAGGGGGATCTATCTATGGAAGAGCACAACTTTAAAAAGGGAGATTTCGTTCAATTTTCTTATCGACACGATCATGCTACAAAATTAGTTGGTTCCATTATTAACATACTGACGAATACAATTGTAGTTGATATAGGTAATAGTGAGGACTTATCTCATATAGAACCAAGGCAGGTCGTAAGGATAAATAATTGTGAAAAAGTAACGATGGTTTAATACATAATAGAAAGTGTAATTTCAAAGAGTGGGGGTTCTTCATCCCCCACTCTTTCCTATGCAGATTACATAAAAAAAGCATCCAAATTATTTTAATTGGATGCTTTTTTATGTATATTTATCACTCTTTTAACTTTATAGTTATATATAATAAACTTAAGATTATTATTCATTATCATACTTACGCTTTCCGTAGCATTCTAGAGAAGAATGTAACGATTAAAATAAAGACGATTGCACCTAATAACGCTGGAAGAACAAAAATGCCTCCCCATTCAGGGCCCCAGTGACCAAATAACGCACTACCTACCCAAGATCCGATTAATCCAGCAATTACATTACCAACTATACCTAAAGGAAAGTCTTTTCCTGTAATCATTCCAGCTAACGCACCAATAAGTCCACCTACAATACACGTAATAATAAGTCCCACAATTAAACCTCCTATATTGTTTTTATATTTGATTTATCAAGCTTTGGTATGTAACCAAAGCTTGATAAACATGTATTATTCTTTATTATCCAATCCATCACTTATCTTTTGTTTCACTTTTCCGACTTTTTCTTTTATCGTTCCCTTGGTCTTCTCCCACTTCCCTTCATTTTTCAACTCTCTATCTTCTGTAACTTCACCAATTCCTTCTTTTACTTGTCCCTTTTTCTTTTCAACTTTACCCGTAATTTGTTCTTTTAGCCCGCTCTCACTCATATTTCCAATCTCCTTTTCGTAATAGATTTATAGATTTAAAGGATACAAATTTAAAGAGAATATGTGCATCTTCTTTCTTGTAGCCATTCACCGACTCTTTCTAAATCCTTAACGAATAACAAGATTTTTCCTTCATCCAGCTTTTCTTCATAAAAGTTAGCTTCTTCCTCATTAAGTCCTAACTCTTGCATCTTATTTCTTAACTGATCTCCCGTTTTTTGAAAGACATTAATAATGCTTGTCCCAAGTCCCTCCTCTTTTATTCCAATTGTATTCACGTCTGCATTATCTGCGATTCTATCTGTCCTTTCTTTCTCATGTGTTAATACGTAAATATCTTTTTGGTCTATTCCTTTCTTCACGAGATCATTCGCCGCATTCATGACCTCTTTCTCCGTAATAAATTCATATACAAAAGGTTTACTATACTTCGTTTCCATCTTTAACTTCCTCCTTTAAAATGAATTATTTGTTATATTATATGTAGTACACCCATTTTCCCAATGTTAAACATAAAATATGAAAAAAGTTATGTGAATTTTGATTTTAATAGAAAATGAACAACATCATTTACCACTTTAAAACATCTTCTCCTTACAATAACTATATAAATTAACTGAAAATTGTTATAATTAAACTTAAGGAGGGATACTATGAAAAAAATCATATCTATATGCGCTCTATCTTTCACTTTAATAGGCTGTACAAACACCTCTGCTACAGATAAAACTTCGCAGGCTAAGCAAGAACATACACAAAATACATTTCAATCAAATTCCGCTAATATTACAGACATTGAAATAATGAAAACAACAAATAATACTATTTCCAAATCTCAAACAGACAATGAAGAAATGATAAAACCTATCGTTTCGGCAGTTCAAAATGGAACCTCGAAAACAATTACATTAGATCAAAAAAAGCGAGAATCTGTGCATTCTACTATAACCGTTACATATAAAGATGACTCAAAAGAAGAGTTTCTTGTGTGGTTTGATAATAAGGAACAAATTACGATTGCTAAAGATGAAAAGAAAGGTACAGTAGAAGCTGTGACATTAAACATGAAACACTCTAAAATGATGAAAGATTTCTTTAAAAATGATAAAACGTAAAAAGGATCTCCTTTAAGGAGATCCTTCTTCTCTTTATACAATTTGCTTTATACAAGCAAACGAAATACATACTATTGTTATGCTCCTTATCATCCGAAGAAGAAATATTAATTATATATTATGGAGACGGTTATTTACTCTTTAATTATATGACTATCGTTAATATTGATTTGCTAAATCGTGCTGTCCTATGTACCGATGATGACACTAAATTTTTTTATATAGTTGATGTTAAGTAAAGGAAGTAGCTTTACATCCTACTTCCTTTGCTTAACCATTTCCATATTTAGACTTTTATAAAATCTATTTAAGGTCTAATTTTGCTAAATCATGTTGTAAAACATTATTTCCTTCTTGTGGATTAAATACGATTGCACTAAGACCAAAAACATTCGTAACAACATCTCTATCATTTGGATGAATTATTCTTACTTCGTAAGCAAAAAGTCCTGGAGGAAGAGCTGCCGAACGAAAAGTAACATATTGATTAGGTGCTAATGTTCGTGTAGAAGGATCTACTAATGGTAACAATACAGGAGAACCAGATGACCAATCAAACATTTCAACAGTTACTCTATGAGTATCATCTGGATCAACATTCATAGCATCAACAGTAAGAAATAAAGTAGCAGAATGTCTACGTAATACACCCGTTGATAACGTTTCATTGTAATTTTTACAACATTTTTTAGAAGAATAACCATAGCCATAACTCATATCAATTTCCCCCTTTCATTTACAATTAAGGACAAGCATTCCTTATAATATATAATGCTATTATTATTTTATTGAAAGGTATAATAGCGGAATTTCATCTATATTTTCTAATATTTAAGTTTACGTTTGTTCACTCGTATTGAAAATAAAGTGAAACTTTAATCAGTGGGGGTTTTGTTCATCCCCCACTGATTATTAGCCTTCACCAATCGGGCGTTTACGGGCAGCCCGACCCCCACCTAACTTCTTTGCTTCCGCTGAATTTTGAGGTGGGGGTCTTACTGCTCGGCAAATAGCGGGATAAATTTTATATCATTCTTGTCCATGAACTAGTTCCTAAAAGGTCCCTTTTCTACAATAAAAAAAGAGCTGTCCATAAGTCGGTTTCACCAACTTATGAGACAGCTCCTCTTCACTTCACCTTATTTTATCGATGAATCCAAACTGCACCTGCAGACTTGTCTTCTGCTTGGCCTACTACTTCAAACTTTAATCCTAGTTTCGGCAACTTACGTCCTGCATCTGGAATCACGCTGTTGATATACTGCTTAGAATCATCAAATTTCGCAACACCTGGTAATCCTTTATAGTCAAAGATACCGCGAGTTGGCGAATCTACTCTCCATGCTGGTGTTTGATCGAATGAGAATGCAGCATCAGCAATTTGATAACGCGTACTGCTCTTCACAGTCGGTTGTCCATTTAATGTCCCTACGATTGCCTCTGGATGAGAATCTACTACTCCTAAGAATCCTTCACCTGGATGAACCCCTACCCAGTTATCTGTAAAGCTTTGATCCGCATACCATACAACCATTCCTGTATTAAATACTGGACCACGCGCATGTTGTAAAGCCGTGTCAGAACCAGCGTAATTTCTCCACTCTACATAGTAGTTATGTTTCTTCTGTTCAAATCCGTTAGACACCGTAAATCCTTTTAGTGTCATTGCTGGTTGGCCTTCTGCATCATCTGAGAAAACAACTTTTCCATTTACAGTTAATGCAGCATTATCTAATGCAAATCCTTTATAAGCTACTGCAATATCTGTTAAATACTCAAATTGCAGTTTTACTTTTTTCCCTTTGAATTGGCTTAAATCGTATGATTTATCAACCCACTTACCATCAGTTGTATCCACGCCGCCTTTTACATCTTTTTCGCCCATTCTATCAATGCGTGTCTTCGTTCCATCTTCTGCAATCGCATATACGTCAAGGAAATCATACTTCGCTTCCAGTTCGTAGAATGCCTTATAATCAAACTTAGCATCCGTTGCATTTGTTAAGTCAAATACTGGTGTCTCAAGTGTTGTATGAATGTCATTTCCTTTTGTGCTGTAGTAAAACTTCTTACCAAATGCCGATTCAATATTTTTAATATCTTTATCCGGTAAGTTAACACGAACGATTCCTGGTCGTTTTGATTTTGTAACACTTTGATCTAAATATGTTGCAACACCGACTCCCGTGCGAAGTTTATCGTAATCTACCTCAACGATATTCGCCCAATTGCCCTTCATATTCTTTTGGAAAAACTCTTTATTTTGTGGTGAGAAACTTGTTGGCTCTGTTCCTGCAATTTTTCCAGCCCAGCTACCGCCACTCATAATAGACCAAGACTCAACAGGTTCACCTTGTCCTGAGTACTTCGTATCGTACTCATCTGGTAAGCCTAAATCATGACCATACTCATGCGCAAACACACCAACCGCTCCATCTTCAGGCTCGATTGTATAATCGTATGCAGCCATCTTTCCGCCCCAATTTGAAACAGAAGATTTTGTGCCATCAATCGCATATGGTTTTGACCCAAGTTTTGAACGATGAGACCAAATTGCATCATCTTTCAATTTACCGCCACCAGCTTCTTGACCAACACCAGCATGTACAACCATTAAATGATCAATAATGCCATCTGGCTCGTTTTTATTTCCATCACCATCTTGATCGTATTGATCAAATTGATCATAGTCTGCTAAATTGATCCCTTTTGCTACCGCTGCTTTTAATGCTTCTTTCACAAAATCACGTGGCCCTAAAGGACCTTTGTTATCATGACCAGTTCCAGCATCCGCACCATAATCTGAAGCTTTTCCTGGAACAGTAAGCCATTCCGTTACAGTTCCATCAACTGTGTAGCTACCACCAGATTGTTCTTCATAATATTGTTTAAATGTGTTAATCTTCGATCCATCAAATAACGTAAACGGTTCATCACCAAATAACATTTTTTGATAATGTTCACGATTGAAGTCCTTAGAATACATGTATCCTGGCTCTTGATCAATATTGTTATGCTTAAAATCGCTAAATTCTACGAGTAAAACAAGTACTTTATCTTTTCGGACAGCTCCATTGTACTCAGCTTGCTTCGCTGATGTAGTAGGTACTTTTCCATTTAATTTCCCTGGATTTAATCCTGCACCTTGTCCAGCTACTGGTCCTACTTCTGGCTGCTGCGCCTGTTCATTTTCCTTCATTTTTGAATCTTTTACTTTTTTCATAAAATCAGAAGCTTCTTGCGTAAGACTATCTCCTGTCAAGACTTCTTTCCCAGGGTTTTCCCCTTTCTTGTTCTCAACATATTTTTCGACAGCCTTTGACGTCTCCGCTTGTGATGCAGATTGATCAATTACGCCCCGTTGTTTTAGCGCTTCTGCCAAACGCTCCTCCGGTATTAAATGCTCATCTATCGATAGAGATGATGGCGTATCAGCATACGCTGCATGACTTCCAAAAGCAAAACTACTACTTAGTACTGCCGCTGTTGCTAAAACTGATAATGGTTTTAACTTCTTATCCTTTTTCAATGCATTTCCTCCCCAGTGTCTGCAAATTATCGTTTTTTTGTCGATAACAACATAATATTCGTTATAATACGAATATTCAATCTTTTTCAATAGACAAAATGTTGAGAAATATTTTTTTGTGCAGGATGAAATACGTAAGATAGCAAAATACAAAGGTTCTGCTTGTTTATGTTTTTTAAATTTTGCATATAACCATAAAGTGGGATCACTTGTTCTTTCAAATTGATAGCGATGGAGTAAAATGCTTATTTACAATACTAAGGAAATACAACATACAAACAGGCTGTTATTTGTTTTAAGTACAATAGTCATACTTGCTCGATGCACTTATTTTTTGGCAATAAATAAATGATCACCATCTAAGGAATCTTATTTATATTCTAATTACCTTTTAAATTATCAGAAAATTATTGAAAAAGTTTTTTTTGCTATCTATCACTCTATCACACTTAATTTCTTGCTAGTATATACATATCAATATACAAATAAATATAGTAGAAAGCGGGGAGAATTATGGTAAGTCATCTAAAAACAAAAGATATAATCACACAACTTTTAAATAATTGGTATCAAGAGATACGTGCCCAGCACCTAAAAGAAGCAAAACATTTAAAAACAGAGATTGATACACACATAAAAAGTATTAATGAAGATCCAAATTTACTATTCCATTACTCACTTCTTACTTTTCGCTTTAAAGTTTTGCTCGATCATTTAAGCATCACACCCACAAGCTTCCAGGCAATTGATTCACTGGATATACAAAAAAATGAATCGTTGTCTTATTATTATCACTTTTTCAAAGGGATTCATGCCACACTAATTTCCAACAACAATGAAGCCTGGAAATACTACGAAAAAGCCGAAACACTATTACAACATATTCATGACGATCTTGAAATAGCCGAGTTTAGCTATCGTTTTGCTAACTTCTATCTTCATACCTATCAACCTCTATTAGGAATTCAACATGTGACTAAAGCTAAAGAAATCTTCTCTAAACATAATGGCTATGAAAATAATGTTGCCGCTTGTGAGAACTTATACGGTTTAGCATGTATTGATATAAAACAATTCCCTGTAGCAGAAGAAAAATTTAATTCTGCAATAGATATTTTACGTAAAAATAATGAGGATTCCCTAATATTAAGAGTCCGCAATAATTTAGGTTTTTTATATAGTAGCCAAAACTTATCCGCTTTAGCAATTCGACACTTATCAGAAGTAACAACTAAAAATCCAGAGCATTTTAGGGCCATCTTCCTTAAAGCTAGAGAACATTTAAAGATTGGGGAACTTGAACAGTCGGCCGAGTTAATCGAACGAGGATTAGCAATTTGTGAGAAGCTAGACAATAAAGAATACCTATATCATTTCAAACTTTTAGATTGTATAAATAAAGGTGTTTCAGCTGCTATTCTCGAAGAATTATCTTTGGAAGCTATCTCATTTTTCGACACACAACAACTCTATACTTACACACAAGAATACACTGAAAAATTAGCAATCAAGTTTTACGAAGAAAGCGACACTGTAAAAGCTAGTAAATACTTTTATATTAGTCATCAAGCTAAAGAAAAAACTTTTGAAAAAGGAGCGTTAAAATAATGAAAAAACTTTTTGGAACGATTTTAGGTTTATCACTTTCAGTTGCACTATCTATTGGATTAGCATTCCCTTCACAATCAGATTCTAAGAAACAAGTTGATTCGACTAAATCTAGTACAATTATGTACATGCAATCCAGCCACGGTGACTCCTGGTAATACAAAGAGTTTTTTATCTGTTACCATCATTAATTAAGAAAAGGGCACTCCCTCAATGGAGTGCCCTTTTCCTAATTAATAGACAACATATAGCAGACTACTTATTAACTTCAGCCCATTTAACCTTGAACTCCGCACCGAAATCATTTGCGCAACACGTTCGAAAATATAAATCTATGATGTTAGAAACAGACTAATCGATCTGTTCTTGTTGTTTCAATTTCATACTAAAAAGGAATGTGTTGTATCATGTTGAAAACATAATTTATAACCAAATCGATTTACTTTCATTTACTTTTAAATAAAGATTAAAGAGAGCTTTTAAATCCATCTTTATTCTAAAGCTACAAACGAGCATACATTATGCTCGTTTTTCAATTGGTAGTTTAAATGTAAAAGTACTGCCTTCCCCTAATTTACTTTCAACGGTAATTTCTCCTCCGTGTAGTTCGACAATCCATTTTACCATCGACAATCCTAAACCTGTGTTTCCAATATTTGAAGATGTTCGCGCTGCATCAACTCGATAGAAACGTTCCCATATTTTCGTAATATGTTGCTCGCTGATGCCTATGCCATTATCGGAGACTTTACCTATTATGTTCGTTCCATCACGGCACAGTTGTATATTCACACTACCATTCTCTTTACCATAAGCAATCGCATTCGTTAATAAATTCATTAACAAACGCATCATCAATGTTTGGTCTGCTTTCATAAACAGGTCTTCCTCTATATTGGTTGTTATATCAATCGAAGCTTCTTGAACCATTAATGAAAGTTCTTCTACAACGATTTCCGTTAATTCACTCATATTGATACATTCAAATTGAAAAGTATCATGCTTTCCTTGGTCAACTCTTGCTAATAATAACAGTTGCGAGATTAACGAGGACATTTTACGCGATTGTCTTAAAATTACTTCTAACGATTCTTCCATTTCTTTCGGATTATGCTTCTGCGATAAAGCGTATTCGCATTGCGAAATAATAACAGATGTTGGTGTTCTTAATTCATGAGATGCGTCAGATGTAAATTGTTTTTCACTTTCAAATGATGTCTCCAACCGCACAAACATTTTGTCAAAGGTTTGTGCTAAATGATACATTTCGTCTTTCGATGAACCTTGTAAGTTAATCCTCTTCGAAAGGTCTTTACCATCACCAATTTCACTCGCTGAATCACTCATTTGTTTCACAGGTCGAAACGCTCTTTTCGTAATAAAATAGCCGCCCACTGCCGCAATGAGAATAAGTAATGGAAAGGTAATGAGTGTTACCAAAACAATCGTACTCATCGTTGATGACAATTGATTCATGGTCATGATTCCACGAACCCAGACTTGCTCATCCCCGCCCGCATGATAGAGAAAATCATATACGATCCATTCTTTATTACCATTTTTAATGATTTGTATTTCATCGGATTTAAGCAATCCCTTTTTATTAAAGCCGGCCGGATTATGTCCTGCCAGTAGCTCACCTTGCTTACTATAAATGAGTATATTTACTCCATCTTCTAAAGTTTCAAATTCATCGTCAATCTTTAACTGTCCATGCTTATATTTAATATCTTCAATGCTATCTTTCACCGTGCTCTTTAATTGATTTTTCATATTAAAAAGCACAACTTTATCTGAAGAAGTTAAAATAAAAGCTAACACGAGTGCCATAATAATTACAACTAACCCCGTATACCACAGGGTTACTTTCATTTTTATTGATAGTTTTTTCATGATTCTACTCGCAATACGTAACCAGTGCCTCGCACCGTATGAATTAACTTCGTTTCAAACTGGCTATCAATTTTTTTACGAAGGTATCGAACGTAAACATCAATAATATTTGAGCCACCTTCATAGTCGTAATTCCACACATGTTGCTCAATTTTATCTCGTGTCAACACAACTTCTTTATTACGAATCATATATTCTAAAATAGCAAATTCTTTACTGGAAAGATTAATAACCTGGTCTCCCCTTGTTACTTTATGCATATTGCAATCCACCACTAGATCCGCAATTTCAAACACATTAGAGGTATTCCCTGTTTTTCTTCGCATCAACACTCGAATTCTTGCTAATAGTTCATCAAAAGCAAATGGCTTTACTAAATAATCATCCGCACCTAAGTCGAGTCCTTTTACGCGATCATCAATTGTATCTTTAGCTGTAAGAAGCAAGACAGGAGTTGTATTATTGTCTGCGCGTAATCTTTGTAACACTTGTAACCCATCTATTCGGGGAATCATAATATCAAGCACAATCAAGTCGTAAGTAGCCATGCTTATATAATCCAAGGCATCTGCTCCATTCCCACATCCATCGACACTATAATATTCTGCATTTAATCGTTTTACTAATATATTTTGTAAGTCTTGTTCATCTTCGACAATAAGAACTCGCATTAGCATCCTCCTTTTTTCTTATTATATATATCACTATAGTTCCAAAACATTAAAGAAAGATTAGAAACGATTTAATTATATCATTTTATTTTTTGGCACATTAATCTTCCTTTAATGTTTGTTCAGTAATATAAAGGCAAGGATCAGGTGCTCAATTAAAGGGAGGCAAACATAATGAGAAACTGGATGATAATTGGAGCCATGTCTTGTTTATTCTTAACAGCTTGTTCTACTCAAACTGATAAAGATACAGAAGTACAACAACTGAAAGTAGAAAACGATACGTCACAAAAAGAAAGTGCTCAACTACAACAAGAACCAAACAAAACAGGGCCTGCTACGAATGATACTACGCAAACACAAGATTTCAAAAACGAAGTCTCATCTATTGTAGAAAAGGCAAATAATACGAAACCAGTTGGAGCAAAAGAAGAGAACTTAAATACGTACTTAGCAGCAAAAAAAGAAATTGACCAATTAGATGACAAAATAGATCTATCTGATAATCAGCTAGAAGCAGATTATCGCGCTGGAACGATAACTGTTGAACAATATCAAACACAAGAAAGAGTACAAGATATACTTGAAGATCAATTAGAGCAAGCAGAAAATGCACTTGAAGCAAGATTTGGAATAGATGATTAATCATTAAGGAGTGAATGAAAATGTTAAAACATAAAAAGAAAATAATGATAAGTGTAATTGCTACTTTAGTAATTGGTATCGCTATTGTTGGTGGATATTTTGGTATGGGTTACAATTATGCAAAAAAGAATGACAACTACACAGAAAAACAAGTTCGTGAAATTGCTTTAGCACAAACAAATGGAGAAATTATTCATGTGAAAAAAGAATTTGAATTAGAAGATGACAACTTAACACAATCTCAATTCGAATATGAAGTGGAAATCAAGACACCTGATAATCTATTAAATGTTTTAAAAATTAGTGCTAGAACAGGCACAATAGAAATCGATCACGAAGATTAAAAAATATAATTAAGCAACGTGAATTCCATATTTTTAGGAACTCACATGATGGCATTCATGTTAAAAAACAAAAAAACTCTAACTAATTCGTCATGGCGATTTAGTTAGAGTTTTTTTGTTTGAAGTATTCACGAGTATCTACCCTTATCTTTTCAGGTAAAACAATATCAAGTTCTTTATCTAACCATGCAAGAGTCTTTTTACGAAGAAACTCACGCATATGTTCTTCTGCTTCAAGCATTACTAAGTTAATTGTACAAGAAGAATTGCTAGGTTCACAAGAATTGCAAGCCTCGGCCTCGTCTCGATATAGTAGACCATTCTGTACAATATTTTTACATTGAAAAATAGGTTTTGGACCTTCGACAGCTTCTATTACATCCCAAAAAGAAACATCTTCTGGAGACTTAGCTAACCTATACCCGCCCTTTACACCTGGGACAGAATTTACAATGCCAGCTTTAGATAATTTACCGAAAACTTTTGAAAGAAATGTTTCAGAAAGCCCTTGGAACTCTGCCAAATCTTTTATTCCGACACTTTCCTTGGAAGGAGTGTTAATTAAATAAACTAGGCAATGCAAGGCATATTCAACCCCAACACTATACTGCATATACAAATCACCTGCTTTTTATTTTAAGGGTTATCAAATTGTATCTTAGGACCATTTAGAATTTTAGTCAAATAAAAAAAGGCTCTTTTCGAATAGTATGTATTTCGTTTGACAAAAATAATTTCAGAGCTTATATTAAAGACAAAATTAATCGACGATTAACTTTGTCGACAATTAAAACATAAAAACTTTTAAAAAGGGGAAATACAAATGAACAAAACACTTATCATAAACGCACATCCAAAAGTGGATGATACATCATCAGTCAGCATTAAAGTTCTTAACCATTTTTTAGTATCTTATAAAGAATTAATTCCTAATAATGAACCGATTGAACAAATTAATTTATACGATGATATAGTACCAATGATAGATAAAACTGTTTTAAGTGCATGGGAAAAGCAAGGAAATGGACAAAAGTTAACTGATGAAGAACAAAAAGTAACAGAGCGTATGTCCGAAATTTTACAACAATTTAAAAGTGCAAATACGTATGTTATCGTATTACCTTTGCACAATTTTAATATTCCATCAAAGTTAAAAGATTACATGGACAATATCATGATTGCACGTGAAACATTTAAATATACTGAAACTGGATCAGTGGGACTACTTAAAGATGGAAGAAGAATGCTTGTTATACAAGCAAGTGGAGGAATCTATACAAATGATGATTGGTATACAGAAGTGGAATACTCTCATAAATATTTAAAAGCAATGTTTAATTTCTTTGGTATTGAAGATTATCAAATCGTTCGTGCACAAGGAACAGCAGTACTAGATCCAAATGAAGTATTACAAAATGTGTATAAAGAAATTGAAGAAGCAGCTTCTAGATTGGCTAACAAATAAAATTTTTCACTGGAAGAATGATGATTATAAATAAAGATCCCCTCCACCTTAAGGCAGAGGGGATTTTCTCATTCCTATTTCAAACTACCCGCAATCTCCGTAAAGATAACCCCAAGTGCATGTGCACCTGCATCCGGATATCCTAAACTTCTTTCGCCAACTGTACCAGCGCGGCCCATGCGAGCTACGATTTCTTTCGTATACTCTGCTCCTTTAACCGCTGCTTCTGCTCCTTTTTCAAAGGCAGTTTTCACGTCTACTTCGTTTGAAGCGCTATCTAACCAAGAGTCTACACATGGAGCAAGTGCGTCAACAAGTGTTTTGTCACCAACTACTGCTCCTCTACCGAACGATCTTTCACCGATAGATTGTATGCCTTGAAGTGCGGCTTGTAGCATTTCAGCGAATTCTTTCACTGTTAGTTCACGTTTTTCGCCTGCTGCTTTACTAGCTGCACGGAATGCACCACCCCAAATTGGACCAGATGCGCCGCCGCAATGTTCCATAATAATCATCGAACAACCGTCAAGGAATGATCCGATCGTTACATTTTCTTGTTCTACAATAGAATGCCACTCACGTTTTAATTGCTTAAATCCTTTCGCAACACTCATTCCGAAGTCGCCGTCACCTGCATGTGTATCTAACTCACAGAACGGTACTTCATTTTTAATAATAATGTCGCTCATTTTATCAACGAGATAAATCATGTTGTTTAATGTAATGACATTATCTTTAATCACAGCGTGCTCTTCCGCTGTTTCTATTTCAAATGAAACTTCTTTCTCTTCTGCCTCTTCAAGTACATTCACGTACTCTACACTTTCAACTGGTCCATCTACTTTAAACGCTGGTGTATTACATTCTTTCGATAGTAATGTTTTTAGCTCATCATCTAACTTCATCACTGTTAAAGACATACCAGCCATATCAATACTCGTCATATAGTTACCGACGAATACTCTATTAATTTTAATGTTTCTAGCAGCTAATTCTCTCGTAACTGCGTTATTAAATAAGTATAGTTCTTGCAGTGGTGTACCACCAAAACCATTTACTAGAAGCGCAATTTCCTCGCCATCTTTTACTCCTAAATCTTTTATTAAATCATTTGTCATACGGTTAGCTAACTCATCAGCTGACATCGTTTTTTCACGCTTAATTCCTGGTTCGCCGTGAATACCAACGCCGTATTCCATTTCATCTTCCGCAAGTGTGAAAGTAGGTGATCCGCTCGCTGGAACTGTACAAGACGTTAACGCTAAACCGATTGTACGCACGTTAGCCGCTGCTTTTTCCGCTACAGCTTTCACCGCGCCTAAATCCATACCTGCTTCCGCTGCTGCGCCGGCAATTTTATGAACGAGAATAACGCCCGCAACGCCGCGGCGTCCTACTGTATACAGACTATCTTCTACCGCAATATCATCGTCAACTTTTACGTAATCGACTTCAATTCCATCTTCCTTCGCTAAATGCGCACCGTTTTTAAAATTCATAATATCGCCGCTGTAGTTTTTAATAATTAATAACGTACCTTTTTTACTAGCTGTCTCTTTAATTGCTTGATATACCTGAATTTGCGAAGGAGAAGCAAACACATCTCCGCACACTGCCGCATCTAACATTCCTTTTCCGACTAGTCCTGCATGTGCTGGCTCATGACCACTACCGCCGCCACTAATTAACGTTACTTTATTTTCATTCATTTCTTTTTTCTTAATTACTTTATATTTTTTCAAAAGCTCAAGCTCTGGGTGAGCCATAACCATTCCGTTACACATTTCCATAACTAATGTTTCTGGTTTGTTTATAATCTTTTTCATTGTGATTCTCCCTCAATTCCTTTAATATATTGTGATATATTTGAAATCTTCTTCTTACTAACCATGTTAAAATGAAAGCGTTTTATAGTAAACGGACAAAATGGACAATCTGTCTAAAGACACCGCTCTCATTTATAGATAGGATTTTTATATTAATAACATTCTAGGGATGATTCAGATGACCTCTTCTATAATTTCTAAAAAGATAATCGCGAACTCATTGAAATATTTAATGGAAACAGAGTCGTTTCATAAAATATCAGTAAGCGATATTATGTTACACTGTCAAATGCGTAGACAAACTTTTTATTATCATTTTAAAGATAAATTTGAACTATTAAGCTGGATTTATAGAGAAGAAACGAAAGAAAACATTATCGACTTTCTCGACTATGAAACGTGGGAAAAAATTTTCGATTTATTATTTGATTACTTTTATGAAAATCAAAAATTTTACCGAAATGCTTTTAAAGTCATTGAACAAAACTCGTTTAATCACTATTTATTTGAGCATACGAAAAACTTATATATGAAGATTATTGATGAACTATCCGTGAGCTGTGGATTCAGCCTTTCTGACGAGACAAAAAATACGATTGCCTCCTTTTATAGTCACGGCTTCGTTGGAACGATAAAGGATTGGATTGAAAGCAAATGCGAAGTAGATCCTTCCATTATGTCTTCTCTCATGAAAAATATGATCAACAATCAATTACTACTATTACTGGAGCAATCAGCAAAGTAATTAAAGGGTGGCAAAAGCAATGAAAAAGATTATGAATGATGTACAACATATCGTTCAAGATATGCTGCATGGCTTTTATTTTGAACATAACGACAAAGTAAATTATGACGAAACAAATAACATCATTTATGTAAAAGATATCGACAAACTAAAGCAAGACGTCGCTATTATAAGCGGCGGTGGTAGCGGACATGAACCTGCTGATATTGGTTATGTAGGAAAAGGAATGCTTACGGCGGCAGTTAACGGAAGTATCTTCACTCCGCCTACAGTCAAACAAATCGTGGCAGCAACTCGCTTAATACCAAAGGATAAAAGTATTTTATTCATCATTAAAAACTTTAAAGATGATGTTGAGAATTTTCTAGCGGCGAAGCAAATTGCCAAAGAAGAAGGAAGACAAATTGACCACATCATCGTAAATGACGACGTTTCAATTGAAGATGATGCTTCTTTTAATAAAAGAAGACGCGGCGTCGCTGGTACTGTTTTCGTTCAAAAAATACTTGGTGCGGCCGCTCTTGAAGGTCATTCTTTAGAAGAACTAACAGCAATTGGCCGTTCTATCACCGAAAACTTACACACATTAGGAGTCGCCCTTTCACCTGCAAACGATCCAGTACAAGGAAAAGCTTCCTTCTCATTAAACGACGATGAAGTCTTTTACGGCGTCGGTATCCACGGTGAACAAGGTTACCGTAAAGAATCGCTATCCTCTTCTGAAATATTAGCGATCGAACTGATGAACAAACTAAAAAGCATTTATCGCTGGAGAAAAGGTGACAATTTCGCCATTCTCATTAATGGACTCGGTGCAACTCCGCTAATGGAACAATACATTTTCGCAAATGATATTCGCCGTTTATGTGAGCTGGAGGGATTACAAATTACATTCGTAAAAGTTGGTACGCTACTTACTTCTTTAGATATGAAGGGTGTTTCGCTCAGTTTGCTTAAGGTGGAGGATTCGGATTGGGTGAAGTGGTTGAAGGAAAATACGGAAACTGCTAGTTGGTAATACAAATAGGATGGCTTCAATTGGCCATCCTATTTTTGTACGAAATTCAGCTATTAAAAAAATCCTGCCCTCAATATGACAGCAAATTTACATTAAAAATGTAAATCCTCATTTCCCTCGTATTTTCTTTTATTAAATCTTTTTCTTATGAACAATTCTGCAACAAGTAAATTGGGTACCCATGCTAACCAAGCAATAATAGCGTAACTAAGTTCAAACCGCTCTATTCCAAATAGAACTATAAACAACGGTAGCCAAATTCTTAATGTAACTGCTCCAAAGGTTAAAGAATAATTCCTAATCATCCAGTTCCGATGCTCTTTAATTTTTTTATTCTTAACTCTATGTAACGCTTGATATGCTGATGTTAGCCAGAATACAGATAACAAACCAAAACCTAGCTTCGCTACCAATCCTCCCGTAGCATAAAAGGATAGATATAGTCCAGAAACGCCTCCTAATAATACACCAACCAGATAGATTCTCCCAACTATTCGATGACGGTTGATATTCCTTTCTCTAAATCTAGTGGATAATGTAAAAGGACCAATTACTAATGCTACTATACTAGTTGTAATATGTATAAATAGCATCATATACCAGAACGCACTTAATTTAGATCCAAACATAAGCTTCGCTTTTACAAGCCCTGTTTGAAATCCATCCATAATAAAATATTGGACAACAACATAGCCAGTTACTAAAAGAGCAAAAAAAGTAACTACAAACCAAATTTTCCTGTTCAAATTTTACTGCCTCCTTATTACATTAAGGAATTAGATTATTCATTACTGTTCATTCTAGGGAAAAATAGAAAAGCCTTCTTTACTGATTTATTCAACACATTGTTTTTATAAAGTGAAACTTTAATCAGTGGGGATTTTACGGGCAGTTGACCCCCGCCCTAACTTCTTTGCTTTCGCTGAATTTTGAGATAGGGATCTTACTGCCCGGCAAATAGCGGGATAAACGAGATCGTATCTCATTGAAGGATTACAGGTCCCCAGGATAATAAATGAACATCATACCTACAAATGAACACACTAAACAAAAAACAGCCTCGTATTTTATAACTAAAGAAGAGTTGGTATCAAACTTTTTTTCTTCTTTTGTAAATATCATTTTAAATAAAACTCTATATAATACATACCCAATAATCGCCCCGAGAGTATTCGTAAATAAATCATCGATATCTGTAATTCTATTATTTAGTAATTGATTTAACTCAATTGCCAATGAAAAAAAGAATCCCGCACATACGGTATTTTTCATTTTTCTAAACTGCGACCAAATAGTCGGTAATAAAAAACCTAACGGCATAAACAGTACAATGTTCAAAAGGTATGCAGTACTACCTGCAGTATCAAATAAAGTCAAGTTAATTTGACTTACACGAATCCACGTTTCGTACCTACTTATATCCCATACAGTCGCGATCTGCGTCACCCCATACACTAGCGAAAGGTAAAACAGAAAAACATACACCCATAGAAAATGCCGAATAGATATAATTCTTTTCGCTTTAAAATAAAATCCAATGTGAAACACAATACAAAAAATGGTAGTAAAAAAATAAGTATACAAATAACTAATCAAAACTCCTGTATGCATGTAGAATCCCCTAACTTTACATTTTCATCTATGACTTTGTCGTTTTTAGTCTCCTTCTTGATGTAACTCATTTATAGGATAGGAAAAACTTTTAAAATAAAAAGTGGGGGAAACATAAAATTTTTCTTAAATCTTCAGTTGAGTTTTATTATTACTCTTCTTAGGAATCTGCCATTGATAGCTAGGCAACAACATGCTTGAACGTAACAAGATTATCATTTTTGCACATAATCCTCGTAGTACTTTAATCGATGAAACATATATAAAATCATGTGAATCGTTTGTTCAGTTAAAACATGAAATTAAGAAATATATGACGTACTATAATCACTCTTGCTATCAATAGAATTTAAAGAAGATGACTCCTGTTTGCATACAGAAATCATCTTTTTTAGGTTACCTAACTTTTTTTAGAATGTCCTTTACAAAGAGTACAGATCAAGAACACCTTATGCCTATTCAAAGGGATCAACTATACATTCTTTCCTTAAAATCACCAAAACCTATTTACAAATCTATAAAAGTAGATATAATATCCTTATGGAACCTTTATTAATTTATAAAGCATTGTCAAATGAAACAAGATGTCAAATTTTATCATGGTTGAAAAATCCAGAAAACTATTTCGATGAAAAACCTTATCTAGAGCAAGGCCTTAACTTTCAAGTTGGCGTATGTGTAGGAGATATCCAGCTTAAAACTGGCTTAGCCCAATCGGTTATTTCTAGTTATTTATTAACTATGAAAAAAGCAGGACTACTAGACTCTGACCGAATTGGAAAATGGACTTACTATCGTCGAAATGAAAAAACAATACGAGAGTTTTCTGAATACGTCCAAAACGAATTATAAAGTGAAAGCTAATAATCAATTAGCATACCAATTGATTATTAGCCTTCACACATTCTGCTTTTTTATAAAATTGCAATACCTATAAAAGCAAGAAACATGGAAAGGAGAAATTTTTTTAACACATCATATCTAGTTATTTAGATATCTGTTATTGTATTTTAAATTACATAGTCCTAATAATATTGACATCCAATAATGCTTCTTTGTTAATGAATTTACTTTCAAAATACTAGTACGAATGGAGAGTTTTATAAATGAAAAAAGTAAATCCTTTACTTATTCTGACACTCGCAATAGGTGTGTTCGGAATTATTACTACCGAAATGGGTATTGTCGGTGTATTACCACAAATCACTCAGAAATTCGGCATTTCAACTGCACAAGCAGGATTTTTAGTAAGTATATTCGCACTAGTTGTTGCTATTTCTGGTCCGTTTCTAATTTTGCTCGTCTCTGGGATTAATCGCAAAATAATTTTATTAACAGCAATTTTTACATTTGTTATTTCAAATATAATCTACGCTTATACAATACAATTTGAAATCATGCTTATTTTTCGTATTTTACCGGCTGCACTTCATCCACTCTTCTTTTCAATCGCTCTTGTAACAGCTGCTAAACTTGTCCCTCCTGAGAAAAGTGGTCAAGCCGTTACAAAAGTTTTCATGGGAATTACAGTTGGTTTTGCTCTAGGCGTACCATTAACCTCTTACCTTGCAGACCAATTTTCACTAGAAATTGCTTTCTTATTCGGAGCATTCGTTAACACTCTTGCATTCATTGGAATACTAATCTACCTTCCTTCTATGCCTGTTACAGAAAAAATGTCTTTCGGCAAACAAATTCGTATACTCGGCAAACCAGGATTATGGTTGAATATTTTAACCGTCACATTCCTTTTTGCAGCCATGTTTTCCGTATACAGCTACTTCGCTGAATACCTTGCAACAGTAACTTCCATGAATGGATCTCTCATCAGTATTATGCTATTCATATTTGGTATAGTTATGATTTTAGGTAATCATTTATTTGGTAGTCTCCTGCAAAAAAGTATAGTAAATACAGTACTATCCTTCCCTATTTTATATTCTATCGTTTACATATTGGTTTATTATTTAGGTTCCTACCTTGTTCCAATGATTTTTATGGTATTCATTTGGGGAATCGTACATGCTGGCGGATTAATTGTTGGTCAAACATGGTTAATAAGTGAAGCAAAAGAAGTACCTGAATTTGGTAATAGCCTATTCGTTTCATTCTCAAATCTCGGAATTACTTTAGGAACAACTATTGGAGGCTGGTTCATTTCAAACTTAGGTATTCACCAACTTATTTGGAGTGGATTTCTATTCACACTACTTTCCTTTCTATTAATTATAATAAAACTAAAATTTTTCAATTCTAATAGTCCAGCTTCATTATCAAGCTAGTACATTACAGTTCCAAATTTGATAAAAATATTATAAATTCTTCTCTATATAACATACAGGTTATTCTTCTTATAAGATTTTCCAAACTAAAAAGTATAATGCTCAAAGCCTTTAGCCATAATTACGACTAAAGGCTTTTTTGTATATAAAGTGAAACTTTAATCAGCCGGGGCTTTGTTCATCCCCTCACTGATTATTAGCCTTCACTAATCAGGTTTTTACAGGCAGTTAATGCGGGATAAAAATAAATCTCAAAGGAGCTACTACTTTATGGAGCATAATCAAAATGGAATACTTGCTATAATTGTTTTGGTTTTAGGATTAGTGTTTTTTGTTAGTGGAATGGTTTATCATTTATGGGGTTCTTATTAATAGCATGATTGTAATCACCCATCCCCCTCAAGTATATCGTTCCATACTTGAGGGGGTTTTTAAATATGTTAAAAAACCATTTCTAGGACCGTTGGCTGTATTTGGAGTATCAGCTGTATCTTGCATTTTACTAATCATAACAGGAATGGTATTAGCTCTAAATTTTCATGTGAAAGATCAACATACTATTAGATATCGTTTATAAAGAAACTGATGATAAATCTAAAGAGATTGATAAAGTGAAACTTTAATCAGTGGGGGTCTTACTGCCCGTTAATGCGGGATAAATTAAAAGGGGATATATCACTATTGGAAACGCAAAATAAAACGCTAGATGCTAAAGTGAAAAGATTAAAAGAAGAATTAGCAAAGAAAGAACAACCTAAAAAAAAGAATCAAAACGAGAAACGCAACAACCTGCTGCTCAACCGGAAAAGAAAGAAGAAGTTAAACAACAACAATCTACAGGTTCATTTGCAAATCCAGTGAAGTATAGCAACAAAACCGAAGCAATAAATAGAGTGAAGGAAAAAGCGAAGCAAGACTTCAAAGATGATTACATGACTCAAAACTTTGTTGCTAGTGAGCAAACGAAAGCGTACGATTTCTTATATGGCATTGAAATAAAATCACAAGAAGAATTGAACATGATGAAAAACGCATTAAAAGATTTTCCTAACGATTTTATGAAAGCTAAGTTTGTTTATGAAGAACAGTTGAAAACAAAAAATCAACAATAAACATTTTTAAAGTTCACATTGCCTTTATAAGGGGATTATGAACAAAGTAGTGAAGTAAGTGATAGCACTCGGATGAGTGCTTTTACTATGTAGATCAACAAAAGAGAGGAATAAACAATATGAATAGAAAAGCTTTAATTGGATTTATAAGTACTATCATTATTCCAATTATCAGCATCTACTATCGGCCTAATTAATTTTTCCTTATGACCTTTAGCATCAACCGTTTCAAATTTCTTTAAACTATTACATATGTTTGTACCACGCTTTGTTGATGCGTTCACACTTCACAGTTGTTGAATTTTTAGACTTATCCCTTAGTGTACCCATATTATTAGAACATCCTACCATATTTAGGAAGAATGTAGCCAATACACACGATATTATTAATTTCTTCAAATAGCCAATTCAAACTCTCTTTCGGTTAACGTTTTTTCATAAAATAAGTTCCATACTAATTTTACATTATATTAAAAGTTGAAAAATATTCTTATACTCATAAATTGTTACATTTAAAGGGGAGAAACAGAATTTCATAAGATATTATTATTAAAAAACTTACATATAGTTTAAATATAGCCTCTTATATAAAAAAATCCCAATAAAATATATATTTGAAACATATTTCTCAATGAATAAAATAACTTAACATGGTAAAATAATATTGGGATGAGAATCCCAATATTATTAAAATTAAGATGGTTCAAGTCGAAGAAAGGCACCTTAGGGTGTCTTTTCTTTATTTCTCAATGTAAGAACTTTAAGGATATGCTAGCAAATTCCCTTTTGTACAATGAAGTAGTAACACCTAATAATAAGGCCCATCTATTTCCGTAGGTGGGCTTTATGTAATTTTACACTTATGCATGATGGTTCGATTCGGAAGAAGGAGCCTTTTATAAAAAGGCCTTAAAAAACAATAATTGCAACTATATTAATTTTACATTACATTAAGGATGGAGAATATTATTATACTAATAAAGCGCTAAATAGTAGGGGGAAAAATGGAATTTTGTGATTTGGGTATTACCATTAAAGAACTTCGAATTAAAAAAAATATATCACAATCCGAATTATGTCATGGCATATGTTCACAAAGTCAAATTAGCAAGATAGAAAAAGGTATGATTTATCCATCTAGCATATTGTTATATCAATTATCAGAAAGACTTGGTGTTGATCCAAATAATATATTTGCACTAACTCAAAACAAAAAATTAAAATACGTAAAAAATGTAAAATATGTAATGAGAAATTGTGTAAAGCAAAAACAATATAAAGAACTTTATGAAATAGTAAAAAAAGAGAAAAACGAAAACAATTTCCAATCAACAGAAGATAAACAATTTCTAATATGGTATGAAGCAATTGCTATATATCGTGTGAATAACTCAACAAAAGCGGCTTTAACTCTTCTTAATAATGCATTAAAACTAACTTTAACCAATGTTGATTGTTTATCAGAAAGAGAAATAGATATTATGCAATCAACTGCTATATTGTATGCGGAAAACAAAGAATACGAAAAAAGTATTAATATGTTAAAAAAATGTTTAACTAATTTTAATAAGTTAGATTTTCCTAGAGATAAAGAAATTAAATTAAAAATTATTTTAAATTTAGCAAAATGTTTAGACTTCACCTATCAACATGAAGAAGCAATAAAACACCTTGATAAGGGCATCAAATTAGCTATTAATCTAAACACTTTATACCTATTAGGTGAACTATTCTATTTAAAAGGTCAGTATTTATTAAAGATTAAACAACATGATGAAGAAGATGTTGTGAATAACATGAAAAAAGCATTATTTATATTTGAACTAACAGAAAAAGAACATTATATACAAATGATTAAAGATGAATTGATTGAAATACAAAATAAAAAACACTCATAATTTCGTAAAAACTACTTACAAAGCCCACAGGAAAAATCTCTATAGTTTTTAAACTTACAACGATATTATTAAAATGAAAGTAGTTCAAGTCAGAGAAAGGTACCTTAGGGTGTCTTTTTTTATTTTCAAAAGGACCTGCTCAATTATTGCGTAAAAAACATAAAGTAAATTGAATCCGTTAAAATACATGAGTGACCTTTTGTTTTCCCCTCTTATTAAAAGGAGGAACTATTATGGGATTTGGTGGTAGTTGTGGCGGCTGTGGATTTTCTGGAGGCTTTGCTTTATTAGTTGTATTATTTATTTTATTAATCATCGTTGGAGCTTCTTGCTTCTGCTAAAAAACTATCGGAAAAGACACTCATATATGGGTGTCTTTTCTTTTTACGTTAAAAGGCCCCCTATTTCCGTAGGTGGCCTTTATCTTTATTACACAATATTAAAGTATACTCTCTTTTCCCCGTAAACTTTATGTAATTATACATATTAGTGAAAAAATACACCTAATGAATATTAAATATAGTAAAATATGAATTGTGGACACGTTCTATAAAGCAGATTCTTTTGACAGGCGTAACATATCAATCATTATAGGGGATGTGGCGTTACTCCGATACTGATCTCAAATCTCTTTTATTTTATGAACTAACAATCTGGTGTATATAAACGATTCTGTTTTATAGGGTGTGTTTACATTTATAACAAAGGGGTAATACGGATAGATTCGTATGAAATGAAAATGGTTCAAGTCGGAGAAAGGCACCTCAGGGTGTCTTTTCTTTATAATAAAAAAGCTCTCCATAAAGGAAAGCTTTTACGTTTATACATGTAAGTCATCCAAATTAGTGATTCACACAACTCTTTATTCCTTCACATCTTTCATGCTGTAATATCCTAAATTAATAATAATTAAGAAATACCCAACCATAATTCCAGCAGCAAATGTCCACATGAAATCATGATGTTCAATTTCATACATAATAATCGCGCCGAGTATTGCGGCTGCAAACCGATTTATCATTCCAAGCATCGGCGCTTTTTCTTTTTTCACAATGCTGTCTCCGAACTTTTCAATACGCCTTCCTAAAATCCAGGCGCAATACATACTCACTAAAAGGCCAATGCCCCCCCCTACAAACTGGGCTGAAAAAGGTGTCATAAGCCATCCTAATACCATCACCCCTAGCAAACAATACATTTGTATGTTAAATGATCTTAATGCCATACGAATCATGCAATGCTCCTTACCTTTCTCATTAGTCCCATCTTTCGGAGTTCAAGCTTTCCGATATATCTTTTTTAAAATGAGGAAATTTGATTTTGCTCACCATTAAATAAGCGAGTACGCATGTGCCAAACGCCACGGAAACTGGATTATTCAAAAAGCATAAAATGAGGAGACACATTGCCGCGAATGGTATTGGCATTCCGATAAATGTCGGGAGTTTGCTTTGCTGCGTGTTAAATCTCGCAAGCCGAAGCATGCCACAAATACTGTAAGCAAGCGCACATATCATCCCGATAGACTGTAATTCTTTCAATGCGACACTATATGCAAGAATAGACGGTGCCACACCAAAGGTAACTAAATCCGCAAACGAGTCCAACTCTCCGCCAATTTCCGAAACAGCATCAAGTTTCCGAGCGACCATACCATCAAAAAAATCAAATAACATACCTGTAATAATAAAAACTGCTCCTAAATAAATATCGTGAACGAAAACAGCGTAAATAGCCAAAAGCCCACATACAAAATTTGCTATCGTAATCATATTTGGTATGTAACTCATAACATGCTTCTCCTCCTTTCTACTAATTGCTTCATCTACGTTCTTACTCATTAGAATCAAGATCCTTCTGTTTTTCTTCTAATATAACTTTATTTATTTTCGTTAACGTATCGGTCATTTGCTCTAAAGCATGTATATCGATTTTAGAAAAGTACTTCTCAATTAATACATCATCTAAATCAGACAACCGCTCTATATACTTACTACCGTTTGGACCAAGTGTAAGGAAATACTCCCGCTTATTATTAGGGTTTACTTGTTTCGAAATCATCTTCTGTTTTTCCAATTTCGATAAAACTTGGCTCACAGCACTTTTCGATATATTAAAAGTAGTCGCAATGTGATTCGCTGTCGTATTTTCATTTAAATTAATATGAAATAGCATGCTCTCTTGCTGTCCTGTAAGACCGTACTCATCTTTTAGCTCCTGAAATAGTAAAATGTAAAATTCATTATAAGCCCGGTTCATTTCATTAATTACTTCTTTATACGATCTAGTCATAGCATTCTTCCTCCATGCTGTTATTTCGTTTCGTTATATAGTTAAGTTCACTTAACTTAACTATATAATACCGTTATGTTTGTGTAAAGGGAAATATAGCTCTATCCTTTATTTACAATGAAAAAAGAAGACATCATTTAAGATGTCTCCTTTCCATACTTAAGACTCCAAACTCTCACCATTCGTCTCAATTACTTCTTTATACCAATTGAAACTGTTTTTCTTCGATCTTTTTAATGAACCTTTTCCTTCATTATCTTTATCAACGTATATATATCCATAACGTTTTTTCATTTCTCCAGTAGAAGCACTTACAAGGTCAATTGGGCCCCAGCTTGTATACCCGATAATATCTACTCCATCTTGAATTGCTTCTGACATTTCGATCATATGTTTTTGCAAGTAATCAATACGGTATTCATCATTCACTTCGTCTTCACCATTTAATTGATCGATTGCACCGAGACCATTTTCAACAACAAATAAAGGTTTTTGGTAACGATCGTAAAGTTGGTTCGCTGTAATACGGAAGCCTTTCGGATCAATCGTCCATCCCCACTCTGATTTTTCCAAATATGGATTTTCAACAGAACCGAATACATTCCCGCTCGTTATGCTTTTTAACACTTCTGGATCTGTACTTGTTGCTCGGCTTGAATAGTAGCTAAATCCAATATAATCAACTGTATGCTCTTTTAAAATCTCCTCGTCTTCTTTTTCCATTTCAATTGTTACATTGTTATCTTTAAAGAAGCGTTTTGCGTATCCAGGATATTGTCCTCTTGCTTGTACATCAATGAAGAAGAATGATTCACGGTCTTGTTCCATCGCACGAAAAACATCGTCTGGATTACATGTGTATGGATACGTTGCACCAGCAGCAAGCATACAACCGATTTTTGCGTCTGGAATCATTTCATGACACGCTTTTACAGCTAACGCACTTGCGACAAGTTGGTGATGCGCTGCTTGATACTGAATTTGTTTTTTGTTCTCACCTTCTTTAAATGCTAGCCCTGCACCCATGAAAGGTAAATGTAAAAGCATATTAATTTCGTTAAATGTCATCCAATATTTCACTTTATCTTTATATCTATTAAAAATCGTTTTTGCATACGTCTCAAAGAAAGTGACAAGTTTTCTACTTCTCCAGCTTCCATACTTTTCTACTAAATGAATAGGAACATCAAAATGAGCCATCGTAACGACTGGTTCAATGCCCTGCTTTAACAGTTCATCAAATAAATTATCATAAAACTGTAATCCTGCTTCATTCGGCTTTTCATCTTCACCATTTGGGAAAATACGTGTCCAAGCGATAGATACACGTAGCGCTTTAAATCCCATTTCTGCAAACAGCGCGATATCTTCTTTATAACGATGATAAAAATCAATCGCTTCGTGTGATGGATAAAACTCCCCTTCTGCCGGTGTAAAGGAATGAATATTCCCATTCATAATATCCCAACGTTTTTCACCAGTTGGCAATAGATCAACTACCGTCAATCCTTTTCCATCTTCTAAATATGCTCCTTCAACTTGATTGGCTGCGATTGCTCCACCCCATAAAAATCCTTTAGGAAAAATAACTTTAGACATATAGAAAAACTCCTTTATATAAGAATTAACGAGGAAAGGCATTGTAAGTTTTAAAGAATACCTTTCTTCGTGTGAACCTGTATGAAATGTAACTACTATTTAACTCCTAACTCTAGTAAGGAATCTCCAGCTTGAATCTTTTCTACTTCAGTTTTTTTAATACTATATTTATTATAATTTGTAACAACAACTGGTGTTGTCACAATATAACCCGCCTTTTGAATTTCAGCTATATGAAACTCAATAAGTAATTGCCCTTTTTCTACTCTCGCTCCTTGTTCAATATGAGAGGAGAAAAATTCGCCATTTAATTTCACAGTATCCATTCCAATATGGATTAAAATTTCAGCACCTGAATCCGCCGTAATTCCTACTGCATGATTCGTCGGGAAAAGTGCAGAAATCGTACCTGAAACTGGTGAAAACAACTTTCCTTCTGAAGGCTCAATCGCAACCCCTTCACCTAACGCACCTGATGCAAATGCAGCATCGTCAATATTTTGAAGTGGCATAACGGCGCCATGAAATGGACTCAGAATTGCTTCATCATCGTTTGATGCAGCAATTTTATCAATTGTTTCAGCTGATTCTGTAGAATCTTTCTTTTTAGTAAAACCAAATAAATAAGTAAGAACAAAACCTACTATTAAAGAGACAACCATCGCAATAATCGCGCCCCAAAATCCAGCTGTAATCCCTTCTTTCGGACTAATGAATGTTGGAAGCGCAAATATACCAAGTCCACCTGTCATATAAGCTTGCGTACCGAATACGCCAAGTATTCCGCCGCCAATTCCTCCCGCAATACAACTCATAATAAACGGTTTTTTAAGAGGAAGTGTAACACCATAAATCGCCGGCTCTGTAACACCGAAAATACCCGAAATAAAAGCTGGAATACTAAGTGTTTTTAATTTCCGATCTTTCGTTTTCATCCAAACTCCAAGAACAGCCCCAATTTGAGCAAATGAAGTAGCGAATATAAGCGCTAATATGGGATCAATACCGTGCACTGCTAAATTGTTATATCCAATCGGGACAATTCCCCAATGAAGTCCGAAAATAACGAGCACTTGCCAGAAAGCACCAAGTACTATCCCTGCTACTAATGGACTTAAATGATAAACCCAAAGTGTAGCCTGTCCTAAAAATTGACCTGCCCACGTCGCAATCGGACCAATAACAAGAAATGTAACTGGTACAACGATTAGTAACGTTAAGAATGGTAGTACAAATGTTTTCACAACATCTGGAATGACTTTCTTTAAAGACTTTTCTACTTTCGCTCCAAAATAAGTAGCAAGAATAATTGGAATAACAGATGATGCATAGTTCATTAAAATAACTGGAATTCCTAAAAACGTAATATGAATTGGTGATTCAAACATCGTTCCTGCAAATAGCGTATATAATGGCTCACTTGCTTTTAAACCGGATAGAGCCGGATATACTAACGCTCCCCCAATTGCCATACCAATGAATGGTGATCCTCCAAATTTCTTACTTGCTGTATATCCTAAGAAGATAGGGAAGAAATAAAATAATGAATCGCCAACTGCATTTAATATTTGATACGTTCCTGACTGCGTACTTAACCAGCCTAACGCTACAAATAGTGCATTAAATCCTTTAATCATCCCAGTTGCAGCTAGTACTCCTAAAATGGGAGTGAAAATGCTAGAAAGAATATCTATAAGACTACTCTTTTTCTTCTCACTCGCACTTTCTTCCTCTGTTTCTTGAAACCCTCCAGCAGCAATAACCGCTTTATATACGTCGGATACATGGTTACCAATTACAACTTGATATTGTCCGCCGCTTTTCATAACAGTCACAATGTCTTCCATGCTTTTCAGTACTTCTGTATTTGCTTTCCCCTCATCTTTTAACTGAAATCGTAAGCGAGTTATACAATGTACAACGCTATTTATATTTTCTCTCCCGCCAACATGTTTCAGTATGTCCTTTGCTAATTTTTCATACTTCATAGTTATTTCTCCTCCCTACAATCATCCCATTTATCATTTTTATAAAGTGAAACTGTAATCAGTGGGGGGATTCATCCCCCACTGATTATTAGCCTTCACCAATCGGGCATTTACGGGCAGCCCGACTCCCACATAACTTCTTTGCCTCAGCCGAATTTTGAGGTGGGATAAAAGAAAAAACCTAAACTAACCATAACGGTGCGATACATACGAATCACTCCATTACAAGTCAATTTAGGTTTTGCCTGCCAAACAGTAACAATCCCGTTTATTCAATTACATAATTCATTTCATTTCGCTTCGTTACACGATGAATGTGCAACGTTACATACACTTTTTCATCTTTTGAAAGATGACTATTATGTACTTTTTGCAAATATGCTTCAATTTTTTCTGTACAACAATATGCCTCTTCATACTTATTTTTCACTTGCTCGTATAAAAAATCATCCTCTGCCGAATGCAATTCCTTCTGCATTAAACGCTGGGCAAAGTATCGTAAATGCGTTACGAACCGACTATAATTAAATGAATTTTCATCTAAGTTCATCTTATAGTGATACTTTACAACATTTAAAATATCTTGGACGATTTTCGTCATCGCCACCGTTTGCTGCATTGCCGGCTCTCCTTGCTGCGCATTCACGAAATGCAAAGCAATTGACCCTGCTTCATCTTCAGAAAGTCTAAAGCCAGTCTCCTCTTCAATTATGTTCAAAGCTTGTAGCCCAATTTCAAACTCTTTCTGATAAAATCTCTTAATCTCCCAAAGCAAAGTATTTTTCAGATCCATTCCTTCTTTATGCCGAGTTAAGGCGAAACTTAAGTGATCCGTTAATGTAAGATAAATATAATCACTTAAAGTCCCCGGCAAAACTGTCTTAGCAAACTGAATAATTCTCTCTGTAATCTCTAAATTTTCTACAGGAATTTCAGTTAGTAACCTAGCGAGTTTCTCTGATAATTCTCTTGTTTCTAGTACAAAGGTCTTTTCTATCTTAGATTCATCAATCGCATCGCCTACTTTTTTCTGAAACCCCAAACCTCTGCCCATAAGTACAACTTCTGTCTCATTATCCTTCATCGTACAAACAACATTGTTATTTAAGATTTTATGGATTCTCATATTGTTCCGCCTTCTTCTTCTTAAAGTCACAAAAGGTAATAAAAAAACCTAAACTGATTCCAAAAGCTACACTACACCCGTAGCCTCTAGATCAATTTAGGTTTTGCCTGCCGAACAGTAACAATCCTTTTACTTATTAACTTACTTTTATTATACACAACAAGTAAGCGTTTGCAATGATAAATTATTGAACATTTTTTTACAAGAGAAAACAAAGACTAATCATTTCAAAAAGTATTTTTCCTTTTTCGATATACTAATAGTTTATCAGCTGTTGTTTTAATGTATTTAAAACTTTCTTTCTCTCTTCATAATCTTCTGCATCAGCTTCTTCCCAAAGCTCAAGATCAGCCCCTCGCTCAATTAATGCAATCGCATTGTTGCGAACCTCATCCTGAAGACACCCTTTCTCCAATTGTATTGCCGCAAGACCAATATATACTAAAGACATAACCTCTAAATCTTCATCTATATCAAACTCATCTAAATACTCTTCTAAAATGAGCTTAGTTGCTTCTTCTACACTATTATCTTCTTCTAAGTACTCAATAAACTGCTCTTTCACATCACAAGTTGTATCATCATCAAATAACCCAGTTCCCCAAGCGCCCATATTCCACAGCCCCTTCTTTGTACTTTTCTATTATATTTCAATCTTAAATATAATAGAAATTCATTACAAGGCTAGTTATATACATCATTATATTTTACAATTACTATAGGTAATATGTATATTTTACCACATGTATCATTCTGAATAATTAAACAAAACCATCGATAAAATTCCATATAGACCCATTACTGGTTAAAATGTTATAATTAAATCACCCTACATAGTTACTCATAGTCAGACTGAGGAACTAGCGTCTTATTAAGCAATGCGCATAACTTAAATAAAAAAGACACTTTACAGTGTCTTTTTTATTTACATTCTATTCATTATTTTTTCATAGAAGTTATCTCTTTTATACACAAAATATATCAAACTATACTTATTTAGAGTTTTCCTTCAATCCAACTACCCGATTGGTCAAAATAGTATTTGTTACCACCAATTGATTGCCAACCCGTTAACATTGCACCTTCACCATTTAAGTAGTACCATTTACCACCGATTGATTGCCAGCCTGTTAACATTGCACCTTCACCGTTTAAGTAGTACCATTTACCACCGATTGATTGCCAACCTGTTAACATTGCACCTTCACCATTTAAGTAGTACCATTTACCACCGATTGATTGCCAGCCTGTTAACATTGCACCTTC